>NZ_RBZY01000025.1 GCF_004022425.1 Microbacterium enclense
GCCACTTCTGTCGCCCCGGGGCCACCTGCGACCACCCCCCCCGCCACCGTGACAGCGCCGTGACAGCACCACCCTCGCCGTGACAGCGGCGCGACAGCACCCCCGGCGCATCCTGTCGTCATGACCACCTCATCCACCCGCGTTCCCGCGGTACGAGCCGAAGGGCTCGTCAAGACGTTCGGCTCGAACAGGGCCGTCGACGGCGTCGACCTCGTCGTCGAAGCCGGGACCGTCTACGGCGTTCTCGGCCCCAACGGTGCCGGCAAGACCACCACGATCAGCATGCTCACGACGCTGCTGCGTCCCGACGGCGGGCGGGCCGAGATCTTCGGCCACGACGTCGTCAAGGAAGCGCACGTCGTCCGACAGCTCATCGGCCTGACGGGGCAGTTCGCGTCGGTCGACGAAAAGCTCTCGGCCACCGAGAACCTCATGATCTTCGGCCGGCTCCTCGGGCTCTCGCGTGCCGACGCCCGCCGCAAGGCGACGGAGCTGCTCGAGGAGTTCGGCCTCACCGAGGCCGCCTCCCGGCCCCTCGCGAAGTTCTCCGGCGGCATGCGCCGTCGCCTCGACCTCGCGGCATCCCTCATCGCCCAGCCGCCGCTCATCTTCCTCGACGAGCCGACGACGGGCCTCGACCCCCGCACCCGCGGGCAGATGTGGGACACGATCCGCCGGCTGGTCGCGACCGGCTCCACGGTCGTGCTCACGACGCAGTACCTCGACGAGGCCGACCAGCTCGCCGACCGCATCGCCGTCATCGACCGCGGACGCGTCGTCGCCGAGGGTACGGCGCTCGAGCTCAAGGCATCCGTCGGTCAGGCGTCGCTCGTGCTGCGCCTGCAGCCGGGCTCCGACCTCGAGGTCGCTCGCGCCACCATCGGACGGGTCCTGGATGCCACGGCCATCGTGTCTCCCGAGGCGGCGCGCCTCACGGTGCCGATGTCCGACCCGGACGAGGTCACCGATCTGCTCGTCGCGTTCCGCGCGGCGGGCGTGCACCTGAGCGAGTTCAGCGTGCAGCAGCCGACCCTCGACGAGGTCTTCCTCACCCTCACCGGCAGCGGAGTGCCGGCCGACGACGACGCGGCGCGCGAGAGCGCCGACGACCTGGAAGGAGTCCGCGCATGACCGCCCTGACTCTCGAGCGCGACCTGCCCCGCACCGCGGGGCTCGGCCAGACGCTCCGCAACACCCTCACGATGGCCTGGCGCGGACTGCTGAAGATCCGCCGCACGCCCGAGCAGCTCATCGACGTCACGGTGCAGCCAATTCTGTTCACGCTGATGTTCACGTACATCTTCGGCGGCGCGATCGCCGGCGACGTCGCGAGCTATCTGCCGATCATCATCCCCGGCATCCTCGTCCAGACCGTCATCACGACCTCGGTCGTGACGGGCGTGCAGCTGCGCGAAGACATGGACAAGGGCGTGTTCGACCGGTTCCGGTCGCTGCCGATCGCCCGCATCGCCCCGCTCTCGGGAGCGCTGCTGGCCGACACCGTGCGGTATGCGATCGCCACGACGCTGACCTTCACGATGGGGTTCATCATGGGCTTCCGGCCCGAAGGCGGCCTCGGAGCGGTCGTTCTCGCCGGCCTCCTGGTCATCGTCTGCTCGTGGGCGATCAGCTGGATCTTCGCGTTCTTCGGCGTGATCGCGCGGACCGCGTCGAGCGTGCAGGGCGTGTCGATCCTCATCCTGTTCCCGCTGACGTTCCTCTCGAACGCCTTCGTCCCCTCGAACACGATGCCGTCGTGGCTGCAGTGGTTCGTCGACATCAACCCGGTGTCGCACCTGGTCACTGCGGTCCGCGACCTCGTGAACTCGGGAACGCTGGGCTCCGACGCTCTCGTCTCGCTCATCGGTGCGGCAGTGATCGTGGCGGTCTTCGCCCCGCTCACGGTCCGCGCCTACATGCGGAAGGCCTAGTCGAGCAGGGCCGCGAGCACGTCGGCATCCACTTCTCCGAGAGGGATGCCGGGCGCGGATGCCGGAACCTCTCCGGCATCCGCGCCGAGGCGTTCCCCGACCCACCGCCGGAAGGGGTCGCGCTCGTCGGCGGCACCGCGGACGGCCTCGGCTCGGGCGAGCGCCTCGCGCGCGACCTCAGGTCGGCCCGCGGCGGCGTTCCATCCCGCGACGGCGACAAGCACGGAAGCGACGATCGGATGGTCGCGCGAGCGGACGGCGAGGGGCAGGGCTTCGCGCAGCGCGGCCCGGGCGTCGTCGCGACGGCCGAGCAGCAGCAGCGCCTCCGCGCGTTGCGCTCCCGCCCAGGCCGTGATCTGTTCGGGGAATCCGGGCTCCGGGCTGATCCGGTCGGCGTGGGCCAGCGCGGCCGCTCCGTCGCCCGCGGCGATCTCCACCTGTGTCGCGGCCATGCGCGCCTGGGTCACGGCGCGGACGGAACCGTCGGCGGCGGCGACCGTCCCGATGTCGGCGGTGCGGGTGCGTGCCTCGTCGAGTCTGCCGAGCCGCAGCAGGATACCGATGGCCTGGGTCCGCTGCTGCAGCAGGTCGGACACCGACGACAGGCCTGCGACGACGTCGAGGGCCCGGTCGGTCACCTCAAGCGCCTCGTCGAGACGGCCGGCGAGCATGAGCCACTCCGCCCGGAGCTGGCTGGCGATCCCGATGCCCCAGGGGTCGCCCACCTCGGTGAACATCCGGAGCGCTCGCTCGCTCTCGCTCCCGAGCGCGGTCGTGTCGCCGGCGTTCGCCGCGGCGCCGGCCCGCAGCACCCGGAGGGTCGCTCTCGACCACAGCGGGGCGGCGTCGATCTCGGTGTCGGCGACATCGACGTGCCACGTGCGCCCGGCGCCGTCGGCCTCGAGGATCGTCTCGGCCAGGCGCAGCAGGGGAGCAACGAGCACGCTCACCTCGGACGGATGCCGGAGGGCGGCGGCCTCGATCTCGAGGCGACGCGCGGCGAAGGCCGCGGGATCGGCCCGCGCCACGGTCCCGGCCTCGGGGAACGACGCCGAGAACAGAGCCAGCGCCTCGATCACCACCCCCGGCTCGTCGTCGAGCGGCGCGTGCGGGTCGGCGAACACCGCCAGAGCCGGGCGCAGCTGCTCGACGCGTTCGCGCACCGCCCACGCCCACAGCAGCGCCCGCAGCAGGCGCCGACCCGCGCGGCGGTCCTGACCGACCGAGCGCGTGCGCAGTGCCGCCGACAGGTTCTCCTCGTTGGCGTCGAACCACTCCAGCCCGGCGCGCAGTCCCGGCCCGCGCATCGTGCTCTCGCGCTCCGCCGCGAGAGTCGTGAGCACGTCGGCCGCGCGCTCGCGAAACGCGGTCTCGGCTCCCTCGGCGCGGAGCCGGTCGAGCCCGTACTCGCGGACGGTCTCAAGCAGCCGGAAGCGGCCGTCCCGTCGGACGAGCAGCGACCGGTCGACGAGGGCGTCGAACACGGCGGCATCCACCGCGAACGCGCCCGCGACGGCGCGGACGTCTCCGCTGCCGATCCCGTCGGGGAACACCGACGCGGCCCGGAGGGCCACCCGCTCGGCATCGGTGAGGGTGTCCCAGCTCCAGTCGATCAGCGCCCGCAGGGTGCGGTGCCGGTCGGGGCTCAGGCGCGGACCGTGAGCGAGAAGCGCGAAGCGGTCGCCGAGGCCCGCGTCGATCTCGGCGAGCGTCAGCGTGCGGGCGCGCGCGGCGGCGAGCTCGATCGCGAGGGGGAGGCCGTCGAGGCGCTGGACGATGCTCTCGGCCGTGGACTGCTCCTCGGCGGACGGCGGGGTCCCCCGTGCGGAGCGCACCCGTCGCGCGAACAGCTCGTCGGCGTCGAGGGCCGGCAGGGGGCCGAGATCGACGAACGCCTCTCCGACGACACCGAGGGGTTCGCGGCTCGTCGCGAGGATCCGCAACCCGGGCGTGCTGAGCAGGAGGGCGTGGGCGACCTCGGCGGCTTCGAGGATCACGTGCTCGCAGTTGTCGAGCAGTACGACGACGTCACGCCCGGCGACGGCGTCGAGGACGCGCTCGCGGGGTGTCGCCGGTGCGACGGCGGACGTCTCGTTCAACCGGATGCCGTGCCCCACCGCGCCCGCGAGAGCCGCCCACACTTCGCCCGACGCGGCCGGGGCGAGCTCGACGATCAGGGCGTCGGGGGCGCCGCGCACGGTCTCGAGGGCGAGCGTGGTCTTGCCGGCGCCGCCGGGGCCGATGATCGTGACCAGCCGATCGGTGGCGAGCCTTTCCCGGATGGCATCCAGTTCGTCGGCGCGCCCGACCAGGCCCGCGATCGCCGCGGGGACCCTCGGCGTCTCCGGAAGGGGCGCGGGCGCTGCGGCGACGAGACGCTCGGCGTGGCCGCGGTCCTGCCACAGGTCGCGCACGAGCCAGTCGAAGCCGTCGTGCGGGATCCACGGGTCGCCGACCCACAGTTCGGGGGCGTCGCGGGCGAGTGCCGAGTCGCCGCGCTGGCGCGCCGTGGCGACGAGGTCTTGGAAGCGGGTGATGTCGACGGCGTCGCGCGTGACATCGAGGCGGTAGCCGCCGGGGACCGACGCGAGGAGCCCGTCGGGGAGCGTCCGCCGCAGGCGCGAGGCGAGCGACTGCAGGGCGGCGCGCGGGTCGTCGGGGGCGTCCGAGGGCCACACGTCGTCGGCGAGGGCGCGGTAGCCCACGGTGGTCCCGGCGTCGACGGCGAGGCGCAGCAGCAGAGCCTGCTGTCCGCGCCCGGGGACCGTCCCCTCGTCCGCGCCCCGCGCCACCGAGAGGCCGCCGAAGAACCGCACCTTCACGCTGTTCACTCTAGGTCGCGACCCGCAGCGCGCATCCCCCCGCCCCGTCCCGCGCTCGATCGCCGAGACTGCATCTCACTGACAAGTCCATTGCAGCCTGCAGCGGGTTTGTCAGGCGCGTGCAGTCTCGGCGACCGGGCGCGGCCGCGAGCGCCGACGCGCGTCAGGCGCGGGAGGTGCTCGCCCGCACGACGAGACGCGGTTCGGTCACGCGGACGCGGTCGGCGGGGCCATCGGCATCCCACACCTCCGCCAGCAGGTCCACGCAGGCCGCACCGAAGTCGCGGGGCTCGAGGTCGAACGCCGTCACGCTCGGGGTGAGCAGGGCGTGCATCGGCTCGTCGACGTAGGCGGCGAGCAGCAGGTCGTCGCCGACCCGGCGTCCGGCGCGGGCGGCGGAGTCGAGTGCGGGAGCCGCGGAACCGCTCGGCACGAGGACGAGGGCGTCGACGTCTTCGGTGGCGAGCACATCGTCGACGGCACCGGCGACCTCATCGGCGGTCGGGACGAACGCGATGCGCCGGGAGATCGGGATGCCGCCGTGCCTGGCGACCCAGGCGGTGTAAGCGCCGGTGATGTCGCGGCTCCAGGCGGTGCCGTCGGGCGGCAGCACCGCGGCGATGCGGTGCGCGCCGGCCGCGGCGAGGTGATCGAGCAGGCCCGTGAGGGCTGCCGTGTGGTCGGAGACGACGCTCGCGCGGACCCGGTCGTCGCCGCCGAGGACGTGCTCGCCGCTCACGACGGGCCGTCCCGTGTCGAGGATCGCGCGGATGCCGGCATCCTCGGTCGTGGCATCGACGACGACGTACCCGTCGACGAAGGCCGTGGGGGCGGTGACGTCGTCGGGTTCCCGGTGGGGCAGGAGGATGACGGAGAGGCCGCGACGGTCGGCGGCATCCACGACTCCGAAGGCGAACTCGGTGTAGTACGGCAGCCTGGTCGACCCGGGCGGCAGGTACAGGCCGACGGCGCCGTACCGGGCCGTACGGAGGCTGCGCGCCGGGACGTTGACGGTGTAGTTCAGCTCGCGGGCGACGGCGAGGACCCGGTCGCGTGTCTCGGGCGAGACCCCCGGTTTGTCGCGCAGGGCGAAGGAGGCCGCCGCGATCGACACACCGGCGGACGCGGCCACGTCGTGGAGCGTCGGCTTTCGGGGGGTCACGTGTGCCGACGCTACCCGACGGTTCGACCGGGTCTTGCGCCGATCGGAACTTAAACGTTTAATGTCCCTGAAACACCATCGACGCCGGAACCGAAACACTCGGTCCGTAGCCTCGGCCTCATCCGGTCGCGATCGACGACGATTCCGACCGGGGCCCACCCCGCACCGCCGGCCCGCCGGCGCTCCCGAAAGGTCTCCGTGTCTTCCACCACCCGCGACACCGCCGCCGTCGCCGCCACAGGCTCGACCCGCGTTCCACTGCGCCTTCCCACCGCGAGCTCGACGTTCATCGTCGGCATCGCCGGGTACCTCGGCGTCAACCTCTCGCCGTACATGATCATCGCCGTGCAGGAGGGGCTGGGCGCCGACGTGCTCACCGCGAGCTGGCTCGTCACCGGTGCCCTGCTGCTCACCGCCCTCACGGGCCTCGCTGTGGCCCCGCTGTGCGCCGGGCGCTCGCGCCGAACGGTCGCTCGCGCGGGTCTGCTGCTCGCCGTCGCCGGCTTCGGACTCGCCGCTCTCGTCCCGGTTCTGCTCCTCCCGGGTCTCCTCGTCGGTGGGGTCGGCGCGGGTGGGGCGGTCGCCGCCTCGGGCGCCGCGATCGCGGCGTTCCGCAATCCCGACCGGGTCGCCGGCTTCTACGGCCTGGCCAACCGCGGCATCATCACCGTCGTCCTCGCGGTCGTGCCGATGATCGGGCTCGCCCCGATCGACGTGTTCGGGTCGATGGCGGTGTTCAGCCTCGTCGCTCTCGTGCTCGTGATGTGGCTGCCCGGCGCTCCCGCCGCCCCGGTGCACGCCGAAGCCGCCGTGCGCCAGGAATCGTCGGCGGCGACGCGGCGCTCCGCGGTGAAGCCCTCGCGCACCGTGACGATCGCGGGGTTCACCCTGCTCGTCGTCTTCGCCCTCTGGGCCGCGAGCGAGGACTCGCTGTGGGCGATGGTCGGGGTCATGGGCGCCGACCAGGCCGGGCTCACCCCCGAGGGCCTCGGCTTCGCGCTCTCCGGGGCTACGGCGGGCGGCCTGCTCGCCTCGATCGGACTCATGATCGTCGGTGACCGCCTGGGCCGTGGCATCCCGCTCATCGTGCTGCTCGTGATCGGCGGCATCCTGAAGATCGTCCAGGGCACGATCTCCGACCCCACGCTCTTCGTCGTCGTCTTCATCGTCTGGAACACCGTCTACGCGCTGGTCTTCGCCTTCTTCATCTCGACGTCGGCCGCCCTCGACGTCGACGGACGCTGGTCGGGCCCGCTCCTGGCCACCTACCTCGTCGGCTCTGCGCTGACCCCCGTGATCGGTGCCAACCTCGTCGCGGCGCTCGGCTACCAGGGCTTCACGATCACCCTCGCGATCGCGAGCTTCGCGCTCGCCGTCCCGGCGGGCATCGTCGGGCTCCTCTCGCGGCGCCTCGAGCGTCAGGCGGCGGAGGTGGCCGCATGACCCGCACGCTCTACCGCGGCGGGCGTATCTTCACCGCCGATCCCGATCCCGACGCGCAGTGGACGGATGCCGTGACCCTCGACGGCGAGACGATCGCCGCCGTGGGAGCCGAGGCCCTCGCGCTCGACGTCGACGCGACCGTCGACCTCGACGGAGCGCTCCTGTTGCCCGGTTTCACCGATGCCCACACTCATCTCCTGATGATGGGCGCCTCGCTCGGTCAGGTCGCCCTCACGGACGCGCGGACGCTCGACGGCATCCAGGATCTTCTGCGCGAGGCGCGCGCCGCCGATCCCGACGCCCCCGTGGTGCGCGGCCGGGGCTGGCTGTTCGATTCCGTGCCGGGTGGAGCCCCGACCGCGGCGATGATCGACGCCGTCGTCGCCGACGTGCCGGTGTACCTGGATGCCAACGACTACCACTCCTGCTGGGTGAACACCGCCGCTCTGTCCGAGCTCGGCATCACCCGCGACACCCCCGATCCGCTCGGCGGGGCGATCGGCCGCGACGAGCACGGCGAACCCAACGGCATGCTGTTCGAGACGGCGGCGGTGCAGTACGCCTGGGGCCAGCGCGATGCCTCGATGACTGATGCCGACCGCGACGAGGCCGTGGAACGGGTGCTCGCTGCGTACGCCGCCGCCGGCGTCACGGGCGTGGTCGACATGGCGTTCGACGAGCACGCGCTCGCCGCGATCGAGCGGGCGGTCGCCCGGCACGGCGGGAGTCTGCCGCTGCGGGTCGCGGCGCACTGGCTCGTCGAGAACACCGGCGACCTCGACCGCAACCTGGCGCAGCTCGATCGTGTGGTCGAGCTGGCCCGCCGCCCGGCGTCACCCTGGCTGCGGGTGGTGGGCATCAAGCTCATCCTCGACGGCGTCATCGACGCGTGCACCGCGGCGATGGGCGCCCCCTACGCCGACGGCTCGAACGCCGAACCCATCTGGCCGCTGCACGATCTCGCGCCGGTCGTGGCGGCCGCCGACGCCGCGGGGCTCCAGATCGCGATGCACGCGATCGGCGACGCCGCCAGCGACGCGGCCCTCACCGCGATCGAGCGGGCGATCGAGGCGAACGGCGACATCCCCCGTCGTCACCGTCTCGAGCACCTCGAGTACGCCGCCCCCGGCACGGCCGAACGCCTGGCGCGGCTGGGGGTCACGGCATCCCTCCAGCCCGTGCACGCCGACCCGGCGATCTTCGCCAACTGGGCCGCGATGCTCGGCGACGAGCGGGTGGAACGGGCGTTCCCGTGGCCCGAGTACGAGCGGGCGGGTGCGCTCGTGGCGTTCTCGACCGACGCTCCCACCGCCCCCTACGACGCGCTGGCGAACATGTACGTCGCGGCGACGCGGGCCTCGGCCCTCGACCCGTCGGTGCCGGCCGTGCACCCGCAGTACGCCCTTCCGCTCGCGACCGCCATCGGTCACGCGACCCGGGATGCCGCCGCCTCGATCGGCGACGCCGACTGGCGCGGACGCGTCGCGCCCGGTTTCGCCGCCGACCTCGTGGTGATCGACACCGACCCGTTCGTCGAGGGCGCGGCATCCCTCCTCACCGCCCGGGTCAGCGAGACGATCGTCGCCGGCCGCCCCGTCTTCACCCCGACGATCCATGATGTGGTGTGACGGGATGACCGCCCCGACCCCGGAGGAGA
The DNA here is from genome assembly GCF_004022425.1 of Microbacterium enclense. Lineage (GTDB taxonomy): Bacteria > Actinomycetota > Actinomycetes > Actinomycetales > Microbacteriaceae > Microbacterium > Microbacterium enclense_A. The sequence continues at coordinate 9,016 of NZ_RBZY01000025.1, forward strand.
ACCCATGACCTGGCGGATGCCGAGCGAGACAGCGCCCCACACCCGCACGTGGATGGCGTTCCCCAGCGAGGGTCCGACCCTCGGAGAGACGGATGCCGAGCGCGAGGCGGGCTACGCGGCGTGGACCGCGGTCGCCCACGCCGTCGCCGCCTTCGAGCCGGTGACGATGCTGGTCGACCCGAGCGAGCTCGCCCGTGCCCGCCGGATGCTGTCGAGCGAGATCGAGATCGTCGAGGCGTCGGTCGACGAGTTCTGGCTGCGCGATTCGGGTCCGACCTTCGTCGTCGACCCCGAGCGACCGGGTGTCCTCGGTGCCGTGGACTGGATCTTCAACGGCTGGGGCGATCACGACTGGTCGGTGTGGGCCAAGGCCGCCGAGCACGCCCGGATCATCGCGGACGCCGTCGGTGCCGAGCTCGTCCCGTCCCTGCTCGTCAACGAGGGCGGCGGCATCCACGTCGACGGCGCGGGCACGGTGCTCCTCACCGAGACCGTGCAGCTCGACCCGCGCCGCAACCGGTACGCGACGCGGGAGCGGGTCGAGGCCGAGATGCTCCGGACGCTCGGCGCCACGCACGCGGTGTGGCTGCCGCGCGGCTTGACCCGCGACTACGGCGACTTCGGCACGAGCGGGCACGTCGACATCGTCGCGACGATGCCGACGCCGGGCACGGTCCTGCTGCACGACCAGCAGAACCCCGCCCACCCTGACCACGCGGTCACGCGCGAGCTGCGCGCCTTCCTCGAGACGCAGACGGATGCCGCGGGCCGCCCGTTCGACATCCGCGAACTGCCCGCGCCGGCCACCGTCCGCGACGCCGACGGCGACACCGACTGGAGCTACGTGAACCACCTCGTCGTGAACGGCGGCGTCATCGCGTGTGGCTTCGGCGAGGACGAGGCGGATGCCACGGCCCGCGGCATCCTGGAGGAGGTCTACCCCGGTCGCCGTGTCGTGACCGTCGATGCCCGCGAGCTGTTCGCGCGCGGCGGCGGCATCCACTGCATCACCCAGCAGCAGCCCGAGGTGACGGCGTGATCGACGTCGTCGAGGCCTCGATCGCCGAGCTCGCCGCCGCTCTGGCCGAGGGCCGCACCACCGCCGTCGAGCTGGTCGAGGCGTACCTCGCGCGCATCGACGCGTACGACGGCCCCGACACCGCGACGAAGCTCAACGCCGTCGTCGTGCGGAACCCCGACGCGCTCGCCGAGGCCGCGGCATCCGATGCCCGCCGCGCCGCGGGTCGGGCGCGCGGGTTGCTCGACGGCATCCCGTACACCGCGAAGGACAGCTACATGGTGCGCGGGCTCACGGTCGCGGCGGGGAGCCCGGCGTTCGCCGACCTCGTCGCGGCGGACGACGCGTTCACGATCGCGCGGCTGCGCGAGGCCGGGGCCATCTGCCTGGGGCTGACGAACATGCCCCCGATGGCGAATGGCGGGATGCAGCGCGGGCTGTACGGCCGGGCCGAGAGTCCGTACAACGCCGACTTCCTGACGTCGGCGTTCGCGTCGGGGTCGTCGAACGGCTCGGGCACGGCGACCGCCGCGTCGTTCGGCGTCTTCGGGCTGGGCGAGGAGACGTGGTCGAGCGGCCGTGCGCCCGCCGCGTGCAACGGACTGTGCGCGTACACGCCGTCGCGCGGCCTGATCTCGGTGCGCGGCAATTGGCCGCTCGTGCCCACGATGGATGTCGTCGTGCCGCACACCCGCTCGATGGCCGACCTGCTCGCGGTGCTCGACGTCATCGTCGCCGATGACCCAGAGACGCGCGGAGATCTCTGGCGCGCGCAGCCGTGGGTGCCGCTGCCCTCGGTGGAGGAGGTGCGGCCGCCGTCGTTCGCCGAGCTCGCCGGCCGACCCTCGCTGCGGGGCAAGCGGATCGGCATCCCGCGTATGTTCCTCGGCGAGGATCCGCTGGCCGGGACCGGCACCCGAGGCGTCGGCGGGCCGACCGGCGAGCGGATCGAGCCGCGGCCGTCGTTGCGCGAGCTGTTCGATGTCGCCCGCGCGGATCTCGAGGCTGCGGGCGCGATCGTGGTCGACTGCGACTTCCCGCTCGTGAGCAATTACGAAGGCGATCGCCCGGGTGCGCCGACGATCACGACCCGCGGTCTGGTGTCGCAGGAGTTCCTGCACCGCGAGATCGTCGACCTGTCGGCGTGGGCGTGGGACGACTTCCTCCGCGCGAACGGCCACCCCGGCCTGGCGTCGGTGGACGGCGCGGCGATCTTCCCGCATCCTGAGGGTGCGCTCCCGGATCGGTACGACGGTTTCGACGACGACATCGCTGAATACCCCGCGCACGTGCGCGAGCACCCGGTGGCGTCGTTCTCCGAGATCCCTGCGCTCGCCGAGGGGGTGCGCGGTCTCGAGGAGACCCGGCGCCGCGATCTGGAGGAGTGGATGGATGCCAACGGCTTCGCCGCCGTGGTCTTCCCGACGCTCACGGACGTGGCACCGGCCGACGCCGACGTGAACGAGGCCTCGGCGGACATCGCGTGGCGGAACGGCGTGTGGGTCGCGACGGGCAACCTCGCGATCCGGCATTGCGGTGTCCCGACGGTGACGGTGCCGCTGGGGACCCTGCCCGACATCGGGATGCCGACCGGCCTGACGTTCGCGGGCCGCGCGTACGACGACGCGGCCCTGCTGTCGATGGCCGCGGCGTTCGAGGCGCTGCGTCCGCGGCGGACGGTGCCGCCGCGGACGCCTGCGCTGGGGTAGAGCGGGGCGGGGGCGGTGCCGTTCGGTGTCGCGTCCGGGCGGCGTCATCGGGGTTTGGGGCGCGATTCGCGCAGCGGGGCATGAATCGTGCGCCCCAAAGCGCGGAATGCGCTCCGATCCCCCTCCCACGCTCCAACTGAAACGCGATTCAGTTGGAGCGTGAACCTATCGGTGTAACCGGATTTGGAGCGCAGCCAGACCGGCCCGGACCATCTGGCGGTCAAAGTCCCGTGGCGTTGTACGGGCGAACCCGCCCGACGTACAAGCGCGCCCATCGCGGAGAACACCGTCGTCGATGGCCTCAGTCCTCGTAGGTCATCGGCATGTCGATGACTTCGAAGATCGCGGGCGCGAACCAGCGTTCGCGTCCGCCCCTGCCGTGTGTGCCCAACGAGCGGAGCCAACCGCGCTTCTCGGCGTTCTTGATGAGCAGGCGCGTTCCCTGGTTGGTCATCTCGAGTTCGTCTTGGACGGACTTGACCGTGACGAAGGGGTTCCGAACGATGATGTCCACGAGACGCGGCAGGTTTGACCGCTCCTTGATCGCCTCCGAGTGGTACCGCTCGCGAATGGAGATCAGCCTGCGAGAGCGGTCGACGGCGTCGTCGGCTTGTGCACGTACGGCCTCGAGGAAGAACGTGAGCCAGCCCTCGATGTCGGCTCTCTCGCGCACGGCTTGGAGCCGCTCGTAGTACTCCTCGCGGTGGGTTTCGAAGTAGTTGGAGAGGTAGAGCAGCGGCAGGGGGAGGCGCTTGCGTTCCATGAGAAGGAGGTTGATGAGTAGCCGGCCGATTCGACCGTTGCCGTCGAGGAACGGGTGGATGGTCTCGAATTGGTAGTGCATGAGGCCGGCCTGGACGAGCGCAGGCAGGGCGCGGCCATCGTCGTTGACGAACCGTTCCCAGTCGGCGAGGAGGTCGCCCAGGTGTTGGGGGAGAGGCGGCACGAACGTAGCGGACACGGGTGTGGCGCCGGCTCTGCCCACCCAGACGGGCGATCGTCGGAACTCCCCGGGTGACTTCTCCTCGCCCCGCACCCCGGCCAGGAGCGTCTCGTGGACCTGGAGAATCAGTCGCTGCGTGATCGGCAACGTTGCCGCCAACGTGTAGGCCTGGTGCGTCGCCTGAAGGTAGCGGTGGACCTCGGCAGTGTCATCGTTGCGTGCGTCCGTGTCGATCTCCGCTTGGAACACTTCGGACAGTGATGCCTGTGTGCCCTCGATCCGAGAGCTCGCGAGCGCCTCGCGCCGAAGGTACGGGCCGATGAGCAGGCTCGGGTCGGTGATGAGCATGCCCAGCCCCTGCAGATGTCCGAGAGCCGCGTCGGCTTCGGAGAGAGCGGAAACTACCCTGCTCGACAGTTCGAGTTGGCGCGGGATGTGTCGGGGAAGGTAGTAGACGAACGCATCCTTCTTGCCGGGCTCACGAGTGGCGTATCCGAACTCGGAGTCGACAAATCGGGTTCCATCCATACGCCCACGCTACAACTAACTGTGGGTTTCAGTTGGAGCGTCGCGATGTGGGTGCAACTCGACTTGGAGCGTGGAGCTCACGCTCCAAGTGACGTGGGTATCAGTTGGAGCGTTGGTCATGCGATTCGACGAATCGCGCTTAGCACCCCCCGGGTCCACCCACGTGACCACCGTGGAGTTGTTCTTGTCGACCTCGGCGAACGCCGACGTGACCCCGGTCGCGACGGGTCGGTTCCCTTCCGCAGGATGCCGTCGACGCCCAGTGCGAGCAGCGTGCCGACGGCGATGCTGGCCGCGGGGACGGTGGTCTCCACGCTTCCCGCGGGGGAGGCGGTTCCGGTGTCGGTCCACGTGCGGCGGTGCATCCCCGCCGCGTCGACGTACGTGACCATGAGGGAGTTGTTCTTGTCCAGCTCGGCGAACGCCTAGGTGACACCCGCGGCGATCGTGTTGCCGCCCTTGCTCCCGAGCCACCCGACGACGTCCCGCCGCGTTCGCGCGGCGAGCCCCGTGGGTGAAGCTCACCCCAGGTGCGTCGCCACACCGCCGCGCGCCGCGGCCGCAGCCTCGAGAAGCCGCACGCCGATGACGCCCTCGGGTTCCCACGTCACGAAGCAGTCCGTCGACCAGCGCGCATCCGGCGCGACCTCCACCGCCCCGTACACCCGCGCCAGCTCCACGGGCGGGGGAGTCAGTCGGGGCCGGAGCACCGTCAGCACGACGCGCTCGGCGACGACCACCTGAGCGGCGGCGCCGTCGTCGAGGGGGCGGATCTCGACCGCGGTCGCCGCGAGTTCCTCGGGAGTCAGCACCGCCGAGATCGCCTCGGCCAGCGCCTCGATGTCGACCGGTTCGCGCGTGAACGCAACGCTGCTACGGGGCACGGTTGTCTCTCCTCCGTCGGGTCAGCGGCTGGTCCTCGCCGCCGGATGCTGCCGCGGGACCCCGCGCGGTGACCACCTCGCGGGTCACGTCGTCAATGTCGTCGCTCGGCGGCGTGGCGGCGGCAGGCGCGGAAGCAGCGCCCGTGGGAGCGACCTCCCGCGTCGTCTCGTCCACGGCGCCCGCGTCATCGGCATCCACCGAAGGCACCGCCTCCGCCGGCGCGCCGACCCCCGAAGCACCCGCGTCTTCACCTTCGCCGGCGACGAAGTTCGCCACCTGCACGAGGGTCGGACGTTCGCCGCGACGGGCCAGGCGACCGCGGCCGGCGATCATCGGCTCGGCGTACAGCTTGGGCAGCAGCGCGCCCTCGGAGCGGTCGCCCGACATGATCAGCGCGGTGCCACCGGTGTCGCGGATGCCCTGCAGCGCCACGTCGAACATCGCCCGTGACGCACCGGCGACCGGACGGCTCACCACGACGTTCAGGCGCAGGTCGCGCGCCGACGCGAGGTACGGCAGCAGGGGGCGCAGCGGCTCGGTGCCGCCCGCGGCGAGGATGTCGAAGTCGTCCGCGATCACGAGGATCCGCGGACCCGCGTCGCGGTCGTTCGCGCGCTTCTCCAGCTCGACGGCGATCGACTCGGCCAGCAGCCGCGCCTGCCGACCCGACGTCGCGTGGCCGCCGAGGTAGGCATCCGGAACCTCGGATGCCAGCTCCCCGCGCGCGTCCATGAGGGCGACGACGAGCTCCTCGGCCGAGTGCCGGTCGATCGCGCCCTGCACGATGCCGCGCAGCAGTGTCGTCTTGCCGCAGCGGCTGTCGCCGAGCACGAGCAGGTGCGGGTCGCGCGTGACGAGGTCGAGCGACACCGGCTGCATCGTGTCCTGACGCAGGCCCAGGGGCACGGCATCCGGTTCGTCGATCGCGTCGGGCAGCTCGGACGGCGACAGCACCTCGGGCAGCAGGCGGATGGGCGCCGCGCCCTGACCGCCCCAGCGGGCCGCGCTCTCGCGGGCCAGCTGCTCGAGCGCCTCGCCGGTGTCGCCGTCGTCGACCTCTTCGAGCAGCGGCAGCGCGATCTGCGCGAACAGCTTCTCGTCGGTCAGCACGCGGCCGGGTTCGTCGGCGCGGAGCGTCTGCGAGAGCTTCCGCGCGATCTGCGAGTCCGCCGGGTCGTTGAGCTTCAGCTCGAGGCGCGTGCCGATGAGTCCCTGCAGGTTCATGCGGAGCTCGTTCCAGCGCGACAGGGCGATGACGACGTGGATGCCGAAGCTACCGCCGCGTTCGAGCAGTTGCGCGAGCGGGGTCTCGAGGTCTTCGAAGTCCTGACGCAGCGCCCCGAGCCCGTCGACGAGCAGCACGACGTCGGCGCTGGGGAGGTCGGGGAGGCGCCCGTCGGCGTGCTGCCGCCGCATGTCGGCGAGCGAGTCGAGGTTCTCATCGCGGAACACGCGCTCGCGCACCGCAAGCATGCCCGTGAGCTCTTCGAGCAGACGCGTGAGCCGCTCGCGGCTGCCGCGGGTCGCGACACCACCGACGTGGGGGAACGGCTCGATGCGGGCGAGGCCGCCGCCCGTGAGGTCCATGCCGTAGATGCTCACCTGGCGCGGCGAGTGCGTGAACGACAGGGATGCCGCGAGCGTGCGCAGGAACATCGAGCGCCCCGACTGCGGAGCTCCGGTGATCGACACGTGACCGCCCGAGCGCGTGAGGTCGAGCATCCACGGCGACTGCGTCTGCTTCGACGGGTCGTCGACGAGGCCCATCGGGGCGCGGAGCGTCCCGGCGCCGTCGGCCTGCGGCAGCACGCCGCCGAGGGTCAGCACGGGCGGGAGCGGCGGCAGCCACACGGGACGCGTGCGGGCGATGCCGCGCGCGAGTCGCGAGGTCGCCGCCTGGACGAGCGTGCGGCCGGTGGTCGGGGTCTCGGGCTCGGCGCTGTCGAGCTGCTCGGCCTCGGGGGAGTCGTCGGGCAGGTCGTACGCGGGCAGTCGCAGGACGGGCGGGGCGTCGTCGTGCCGCGGGCCCGACTCGACCGGATCGGGCACCGGACCCGAGACGTATCCGGCGCGGAAGCGCGTGTAGACCGATGTGTCGACCTTGAGGTACCCGAAGCCGGGGATCGCGGGCAGGTGGAACGCATCGGGGGTGTCGAGCACCACGGCCGACTCCGATTCCGAGAACGTGCGCAGGCCGATTCGATACGACAGGTACGTGTCGAGGCCGCGCAGGCGCCCGCCCTCGATGCGCTGGCTCGACAGCAGCAGGTGGACGCCGATCGATCGGCCGATGCGCCCGATCGTCAGCAGCAGCTCCACGAAGTCGGGCTCCGCGGTCAGCAGTTCACCGAACTCGTCGATCACGAGGAACAGGTGCGGCAGCGCCGGCAGCTCGGGGCGATCGCGCCGCATCTGCCGGTAGTGACCGATGGATGCCGCGTTCCCGGCATCCTTCAACAGGCGCTGTCGACGCACGACCTCGCCCTGGATGCTGGCACGCGCGCGCTCGGTCAGCTGCGGGTCGTCGGCGAGGTTGTCGATGATGCCGGCGACGTGCGGGAGCCGGGAGAACGGCGCGAACGCCGCGCCGCCCTTGTAGTCGACGAGGATCATGCTGAGGTCGTCGGGGGAGTGCGTGAGCGCGAGGCCCAGGATGAGCGTGCGCAGCAGCTCGCTCTTTCCCGAACCGGTCGCGCCGATGCAGATGCCGTGCGGGCCCATGCCGAGCTGCGCGGACTCCTTCAGGTCGAGCAGCACCGGGCCGCCCTGGTCGTCGACGCCGATCGGCACGCGCAGGAACTCGGCGGCGCTGCGCGTGCGCCACACGGCCGAGGTGTCGATGGCATCCACGTCGGCGACGCCGAGCAGCTGCGTCACGTCGGGGGCGAGGGCCGTGCCCGAGTCCTGCGCCGAGGTGCGCGTCAGACGCAGCCCCGCGAGAGGACGCGCGACCACGTCGAGCGCGGCGGGGGTCATCGGGTCGATCCGGATGCCGCTGACCGCCGCCTCGCCCGTGCCCGGGGTCTCCACCGTCGCCGTGCCGTTCTCGACGGTCACGCGGACCGCGACCGAGGTGGGCTCCTTCAAGCGGTCGTCGACGAGGTGCACGACGGTGACGCCCAGTGCAGTCAGGTCGAGCGCGGCATCCAGGCGGGGGACGGGGGACGCGGCGTGATCGGCCTCGTCGACGAAGATGACCAGGCGCCCGGGCTTCGTCTTCCGGCCCGCGCGGCGCGAGGCGGCGGCGGTCGCGACGCGGTCACGCAATTCGTCCCGCAGCAGCGACAGCAGCTCGGACAGGCTCGGCGCGACGCGGCGCGCTGTGACCGCACCGGCGGGCGGAGTGTCGCCGGAGAGGTGGGGCAGCAGGTCGAGGCCGTGCCAGTCGTCGCGCTGGGCGGGGGCGATCGCCGCGGCGATGTGCACGTCGTCGGGGGAGTGGAACGCCGCGATCTGCGCGGCCAGGGCTCGCGCGACGCGGAGGGTGTCGCCGCGTGCGCCCACGATCGACACCTGCCCGCCGCGCTCGAGGTCGACGGTCGCGGGCATGCCCTGCGCGATGCCGGCGAGGCGCACCATGCGCTCGGCGGACTCGCGCATCACCGGGTCGAACGGCTGCACGGGGTTCTGCTCGGGAGGGAGGGCCACCTCGACCGCGCGCAGGTCGCCCGTCCCGATGCGGGCGCGGAGGAAATCGGCATCCCCCGGTCGTCTCTCCCACCGGCGGGCGGGGTCGGCGGCGATCTCGACGAGGGTGCCGGGGGAGGGGTGCAGTGCCAGGGCGGCGGTGCGCTGCGCGTCGGCGGTCTGGCGGACGGCCTCGCGCGTCTCCTCGAGGTAGTCCAGGTAGCGCTCGCGCTGCACGCGGCGCTGACGGGCGGCGTTGCCGCGCTGCGTCAGGGCCATGCCGAGGCCGCCGACGAGCGCGACGACGAGGATGACGGCACCCACCACGACCATGATCGGGTTGTTGCGCAGCAGCACGATCATCGTGATCGACGACAGGCTGCCCACGATCGGCAGCAGCGACTGCAGGGGGAAGCCCGTCGCGCCCTCGCCGATCGGCGGCGGCGGCGCGAGGATCAGGTCGGCCGCGGGCTCGACGGCTTCGCTGATGCGGGCCGGGCGGTGGACGATGCGGACGGTCATGCGGTCCTCCCCGAGGCGGCGACGAGCGCGGCGGCGAGCCGGACGACCGCGAGCAGCGTCGTCGAGCGCCGCGCGTGACCTCCGGCGGCCAGGCCGGGATCGAAGGGCACGGCGATGACGGGATGGTCGGCACCGGTCGCGAGGGCGCGGGCGACGCCATCGCCCTCGCGCGCGTGATCCACCAGCGCCAGCACGACCGACGGCGACTCGGGCAGCCCCGCGATCGCGTCGACCACCGAGCGCGCGTGCTCGGCCGGCGAGCGGCGGGCGTCGCCGACGAGACAGACGACATCGCACAGGGCGGCGCACGCGGCGAGGTCGGCGAGGGGATGCCGTGCCCCGAAGTCCGTGACCGACACGTCGAAGAAGCGGGCGATCGGTGCGGCTTCGCCGAGCCACGCGCCCACGGCGTCGTCGGCGTCGCGCGGGCGCAGCGCCACCACGCGGTCGCGCACCTCGAGGCCGGTGAGCGCCTCCGCCGTCGTCCGGGCCGACGCGCGGGTGTCGTCCGGCGGAACCGCTTCGGCGCCGAGCCGCTCGGCGAGCCCCGGCCTCCCGGGGGACACATCCACGGCGAGCACGGGTTCTGTGCGCCGCGCAGCGACCGCACGGACCAGCTGGTGCGCGACCGTGCTCGTCCCGGCACCCGGCGACAGCGACACCACGCCGATGCGACGTGTCGTCGACAGGCCGCCCCGGATCGCGGCATCCCACGAGGTCAGCTCGACACGCCCGTTCGCCCCGCTGCCGAAGACGGCGGTCGACAGCGCTCGCAGATCGAGCACGGTCATGACTGACCGCCGAACATGCCGAGCAGTTCGGCGTAGATCCCGAGCGTTCCCACCAGCAGCGGGATCAGGGCCACCACCGCGAGCGTCTCGAGCACATTGCCGAGACCCCGCAGGCGCGCGCGGACGTGCGGCCGCGGCCGCACGAGAACCATCGTCGCGATCAGCGCGGCGACGACGACCGCGACGCCCGCGCCGATCCAGCCGAGACCCCCCAGGAGCAGCACCGCGAGTCCCGCCGCGGCGACCGCACCGGCGGCCGCCCACAGCAGCCACCCCTGCCAGCGCAAGGGGAACGCGCGGGTTCGGAGAGCGGCGACGAGGAAGAACGCCAGGGCCAGCAGCTCGGTCCAGATGGTGCCCGACAGCGCGAGCACCACTCCGGTCACGCCGAGGACGGATGCCACGGCCCCCACGCTCCACGTGAGCGACGCGTAAGCCTCGTCGATCGCGGCGAACGCGCGCGGGCGCGCGGGCGGCGACCCCGCGGCGGCGCGCTGGTCGAGGTCGGTCAGACCCGCCGAGGAGAGAGCGATCCAGGGCAGCGGGCCGGTGGCGAATGCGGCGACGACGCCGGTGACGGCCGAGGCCGAGACGGCATCCACCCCCGCGAGCAGCAGCCCGAGCAGCAGCGAGGCGAGCACGGCACCGAGCGCTCCGCCCGCCGCGGCACCGCGCCGTCGGTGCGCCACCCCGACACCGAGCAGGGCGACGGTGGCGGCGGTGGCGAAAGCGGCGGCGATGCCGGCGAGAAGCGCCGAAGGGCTCGAGCCCCACGCTGCGGTGGTCGCACTGCCGACCGGGAGCGCGAGACCCGCGGCGGCAGCGGACACGCACGTCGACAGACGACGCAGTCCGCCGAGCCCGAGGCCCGTCGCGACAGCGACCAGAAGCACAGCGGCCGCGAGGAGGGCGAAGGCCGCGAGCGTCGGTGATGACCACGGCGACAGCCACCCCGCCAGCGCGAACGCCGCGGCGATCCCCGTTCCGCCGGCGATCGTGCGCGCCCGGTCGTCCCAGTGGTCGGGGCGCGCGTCGTGCGCGTCGGCGGCGGCGTCGGTGACGTCGATCACGACGGGCGGCGGGGGCGCGGCATCCAGGCGGACCAGGCGGACCAGTGTTCCGTCGGCGAGGTCGAGCTGCTGCGGGGTGAGGGCGATGTCGATCTGCTCGCCGTCGGGAGCGATGACCGCGAGCGGGCGTGCCACCGTGCCGGCGGTCTCGCCGAGGAGGTCGAGCAGGCGAGGGATCGCCGCGCCCACGGGCTCACCGCTGGGGACGACGACCTCCGCGCGGCGTTCGGATCCCGCGACGGTCAGACGGGTGTAGATGCTCACGGGGTCACGGCTCCGGTGGGGGTCTGGACGGTCGAGGTCGCCTGTTGCGCGGCGCGCTCGGTCAGCAGTTGCGAGACGAACGAGACGCCGACGCAGGCGGCGCACGCGATCGCGGCCACGATGATCGAGCCCATCAGACGCTTCATGTGGTCGTTGACGGTGCGGCGCTCGCCGATGTGGCCGTAGACGAGGGCCGATCCCAGGCGCATGCGCTGGATCTTCGCCTGCTCGATGAGAACGGTGTCGCGCTGGTCGGGCATCAGCGCACTCCCTCCGAGACGCGCAGCTGCGCTCGCACGTGCGGGGCGAGGTTCAGCAGTTCGCCGAGGCGGTCGGGGTCGAGGGTCGACAGGACGTCGTTGAGGCGCCCCCACCCGCCGCCGTCCACGGATCCCAGCGGCAGCATCGCCCCGGGGAGCCGCGGGCTGCCGACCGGCGTGCCGCCGACCTCCTCGACCCAGCGTTTCCCGTCGATGCCGAGCGCGCGGATCCCCACCGGTCCGATCAGCAGCGCGAGCGGTTCGGGCTGGGGGGATGCCGTGGCCCGGCGCGCCAGGTCGGGCGCGCCGATCGCGGCGAACGCGATCCCGATGAGGGGGAGGCCGATGGTCGCGGCACGGGCCAGGAGCTCGCGAGCCTCGGCGGTCGCGGTGGCGCCGGATTCTCGGCCCACCCCCGGCACGGCGGCCCACACGCGCGTCGTCTCCTCCAGACCCTCGCTCGTCCGGCCGACCTGCACGGTCGAAAGGACCGCGCGATCGCCCGCGCCGACCGCGGCCCAGTGGCTGTCGAGGGGGACGCGCCGCCGCGATCGCTCGGTGAGGTCGTCGCGGTCCCACGGCGCGAGCAGCGGCTCGACCGCGCCCCACGCGGTCGGCTCGGCCCCGGTGAACAGGGCGACCGCGGCCTCGGCGACGCCCCCGAGTCGCACCGGGCGCGTGACCCGGTGCCGCGTCGACACGGTCGCCACGACCTGCAGAGTGGATGTCACCTGCGCCCGGACGAAGAGCGGGTGGACGTTGTCCGGGGTCGGCGGCACCGGGTTCAGGGCCTCGGCGGGGGCGTCGATGCGCACGCCCGTGCGCGCGTCATAGAGGCCGTCGGTGCGCGTGCGCACGACCCAGTGCCCCTGGACGGCCGACAGCACCTGCGCGAGCGGCTGGGTCATGCGCGAGAACTCGCTCGACACGATGATCGGACGCAGTCCCTGGCTCGCGGTCTTGTGCAGGAAGTCGCTCATCGCCGTCGTCAAGGCGACGATCGGCGCGCGCGTCTCGGTGCCGGCCCACCCGGGGCCGGCAGCGTCGAGGAGGGGGTGTGCGACGGTGCTCATGCGGCATCCCGGATGGTCAGGGTGCGGTCACCGATCTCGAGGACGACATCGGTGGGCACGGGCGTGCGTTGGTGAGGAAGAAGAGGGGTCGAGGCGCCCGCCCCGCGGACGAAGGTGCCGTTCGTCGAGCCCAGGTCGGTGACCCACACCTGGCGGCCGTCCCACTCGAGGCGGACGTGCGATTTCGACAGCGTGCGCGACATATCGGCCCAGCGGTACACCTCGGCGGGGGCATCGGCCGGCGCGGAGGGGTCGCGCCCCAGGACGAGCGCGGTGTCGAGGGTGAGGCGCTCGCCCGAATCGAGGAGCAGCGTCGGCACCATGCCGCGACGCGCGCGGCCCGGGTTCGCATCGGGCGCGGTCTCCGGGAACTGGAACGCCGCGATCGCCGGGGCGAACGGATCGCGGCCGCCGCGGAGGTCGAACATGGCGAGCTTGCCGGATGCCAGTGCCCACAACGCCGACCCGCCCGCGGCCGCACCGGTTGTCCGGCGCACGATACGCGCGTCGACGGTCGCCGCGCCGAGGGTGCGGCCGGTGCGTCCGAGGAGCCAGACAGCGACGGCGAAGAGCGCGAGCGCGGCGACGACCAGCAGCCAGCCGAGCGCCGGCGGACCGGCCGCGATGACGACGATTCCCGCCGCCAGCACCGCCACGGGCATGACGACATCCAGCGCCACGGCCCCGACGATCTGGCCCCCGCGGGCACGCTCGGTGAACACGAGCGGATCGACGTCGGCCAGGCGCAACGAATCGTGCGTGCTCGTCATCGGGCCCCCTCCCTCGACCTTCCACCCTATGCGGGACGCTTTCGCGGCGCGGGTTTCGGCCGTCCCTTGCGTGGATAACCCGCGGGGCGGCAGAATTATCCGCTCACCGGCGGGTCAGTGGGCTTCTCGCGGCGGATCTCCTCGTGCCACGTCCGGACTCTGTTGCTCGAGCGAAGCCGCGACAGGAAGTTCTCTCGCGCCGAACCTTCTTCCGCGAACTCGCGGCGGCCCTGCGCTTCGTCCGTACCCGATCTTCTCTCCGATACGGACCGCACTGTGGGTCGAACCACGGCGAGGACGCGCTGCGGCTGCGGAGATGATGGATCGATGGACGATAACGGGATCCTCGACATGTGGGCGCATCGGGCCGGATTCCCTAGCCCGCTGCGTCCCGGTGACGCCACACGCGGGTGGTGGAACCCCGAGACCGCGTTGGCGGTGCGACGATCTGCCGATTCCACGTGGCATGTGGACATCGAGAATCGCGGGGCCCGGACGGAGGAGGCGATCCTCGAAACGGAGGAGGACGCGAATCGTTTCCTCCTGATGCGGTTCGGGGTGCTCTGGCGGCTCGAGCAAGGACTCGAGGACTGCTTCCCCGTACGAGCTGATCCCGGCGTCGTGATCATCGAAGAGGAGTCCATGTACTCGGTCCGGTGGAACGGTCGGCGTGCCGCGATCGCGGCCAAACGCCAGGCGATCCGATACAGCCATGTCGTAGACGAACCGCTCTCCCGCATCAGCGCACGCCTCTTGAGTTAATTTGCTGCGGCGAGGCGAGCCATCTGCGCATCGACGGGTTCTGCGCTCGACAGCGTGAAGACGGCGTCCCCGTTCTTCGGGATCACATAGGGGCCGTTGCCGGCCAGCGCCTCGCCTCGTGACGTTCAGACCGGTGCTGATGTATCGGGGAGTGGATGCCGTGGGATGCGTCCTCAGCGGCGGCGAAGCGGGACATACGTGCGGCTGGCCACCATGTCGAAGATGTCCTGGGCCGCGTCGTCGGAGATCTCCTCCAGATCGGAGTCGAGTGAGAAGCGGATGGCGCGGTCGAGCACCCCCCGGGTGTCGGGAGCCCACGTGTCGACGTCGACGAGGTACTCGTCGACCGTGCCGGTCGAGTCGGTGCGTCGGCGGAAGAGGCGAGCGGGCACGAGCTCGCCGTCGATCCGCAGCTCACGCACGAAGTACCGCGGTGAGTCCGCAGGGGACTGCGCCTGGCGTTCCGCAGCCTTCTTCTGGCGATTCTTCTCGTGCCAGGCGGCCACGCTGTTGAGCGAGCGCAGGCGAGAGAGGAAGTTCTCGAGGGAGGGTTCTTCAGACGAGAACTCGCGGCGTCCGATCGGGGTCGCGCGCTCGTCGGTCGCGAAGACGACCCATCCGTCCGAGGTCCGCTGGATCGCGATGACGTCGGTCTCGTTCGTCGCGTCCTCGAACCAGCGGTATCCGGTCAGACCCTCGGTGCGGATGGCGTCGAGGACCTCTTCGCGTGTCAACGTCACTGACGGACCTCCTTGATCAACCCGAGCCTCTCCATCATGTCGGTACTGAGCGGGAACAGGTATTGCGTCCCGCCGCCGCGCTGGCCGAAGCCCGGCGCGATCGGACCCACCTGCACGCGCAGGTCTTCGAAGGACAGCTGGTACGCGTTCATGAGGTTGGCGATCTCCTGGCGCAACTCCGCATCGGGGTGGTTGCGCACCGCCGCAGGGATGTCGCTCAGATCGCCGGTGACCTCGTACTGGTGATAGTGCGCGGGGTCTTCCACGTAGGGGAGAGACCGCGACGCGTAGTCCGCCGGCCCATCCTCGCCGATCGGCGAGGTGAAACGACCGCCGGGACCGTAGCGGTCGACGAGGGTGCCGGCGGCCGGGTGGCCGTCCTCGCGGATGACGATAACCCCACCGTCGCTCCCCGTGCGCGTCGCGAATCCGTCGTGCGGGACCTGGCTCCAGTCGACCTTGTGGTTGGGGGCGAGTACCTCGGGGCCGCGGGGGATCTGAACGTCTGCAGGCCACACGCCCGTCTGCGCATAGGTCGCGTAATCCTTGGGGCGCTCGGCACGGAGATACTCGTCGAGTTGCTGGGCGTCGAGGTCGCTCCGGCCGACGACGGTGCTGAGGTCTCGTCCATTGGCATCGACGAGCGCGGGAGCGTGTCCATCCGCGACTCCGTTCGGCACATCCGATTCCGGATCGGTCTGGAGACGGTGGGTGTCGGACGGGTCGACCGGACCGGTCGCCGAGTCGATGCCGTCCGCCGGTCGCACGTCCTGATCGGGGAGGGCGAACTGCGTCTCGGAGCCCGATCGCGGAGTGCCCCCGCCATCGTCTGCGTGCCGCGGGGAGCCGGCGAGGTCGGTTCCGTCGTGCGGATGCGCTCCTGCCGGAGAACCGAGGCCATCGTCGACAGCGGTCTTCGCAGCGGACGGGTCGACGATGTCGACGCCCCGCGGCCAACCGAGCGACGGAGCGTCGGCGGGGCGCGGAATCTGCGAGAAGATCTCCTGCTGCTGCGCTCGGAGGTCGGCCAAGGTCTCGGGGGTGTTGCCGGGCAGACGCTCCATCTCGTAGAGCGTGTGCGTCTGCATCTTCGCCGCGAAGCTCTCCTCGGTGTGGAACTGCACCTCGATGACGCGGCCGGAGGCGGGATCGACCCAGTTGCTGTTGATCCCTTGGTACCCGTCAGCGCCCCAGGTGTTCTTGAAGGTTCCGTACGGCTGGTATCCGTCCGAGGCGAGGCTGTCGATGACCGTGCGCGTGCCGGCAGCGTAGCTCTCGGTAGGCACGATCACGGTGTAGCGGACCGAGTCCTTCATGTTGCCGAGGACGGAGTCCACATCGCCTCGGACGCCCGGAAGGTCGCCGTACCCGAGGTCGGCCGACACCTTGCGATACATCGACTCATCGCCCTTGAGGCGGAACTCGAGCCCTTCGAGACGGGCGCCCGGCTGGTCGCCCACGATACGGACGAGGTCGTCTGTGATCCGGGGCTCCGCGGCTCGGGAGTCGGCGAGGAAATCGTCGACCGCGACCTTCTCGGGGGCGGACAGGAAGAGATCGCCCTGTTCCGCGCTCTGCCAGGCCGGGGCGTCGGGATCCTTCGGCGGGACGGCCCCGGCGTTCTCCGGATCGCCCGCGACGTCGTCACCGAGACGGCCCGACCCGGTGTCACCGTCGTCGATGCCGTCGTGGCCCGCGCCCTCATCTGCGTTGCCGGATCCAGTGCTGTCATCGCCACGGACCGTATCCGCGCCGTCATCGCCCCGACCCGTATCGGCGTCGTCACCGCCGCGGCCCGCGTTCGCGTCGTCGCCGCGCCCGCCGCCGCTCGCGTCGTCGCCGCCGCGGCCCACGCCGCCGCCGTTTCCGGTCTCCGAACCGCCCTGCCCGCCGGCCTGGCCGCTGCCACCGCCGGTGTCGGTCGAGGGCTCGCGCACGACCGTCGACTCACCCGCGCCGCCGGTCTCCGTGCGGACGGGGGCATCCTCGACGATGGAGTTCACGGCACCGGGGCCGGTCTCCCCGCGCACACCGCCGGCCGAGACCAGCTCGGGCTCGCGCACGGGCGCCGTGATTCCAGCATCCGCTCCGCCGTCGGTGCGCACGGGAGCATCGCCGCCGCGTACGGCGTCGAAGGAGCCCGCGGGCATCTCGATGCGGCCGGAGGGAATGGCATCCGTCGGGGGGAACTCGTACACCGCGACGCCGTCCTCGACGCGCGCGGTGACCTGACCGAGGTCGACACCCGCATCGTCGAGCGCACGCAGCCCAGCGGCCGCGTCGTCGGCGACGAAAGGCACGTCGGGAGTGTTGAGGTGGAAGCCATCAGTGGTGTGCGAACCCAGGCGACCGATGATGCTGTCGAGGCTGCTGATGCCGGCTCCACCGAGGCGCATCGCGCCGTTCATCGCGAGCGCCGCCGGGTCGACGAAGTCGACGACCTTCGCCATCTTGGACACGACGGATGCCGCGGTCGACGCGGTCTTCACGCCGGCGACGGCCGCGCCGCCCACAGGGATCAGGGCGGTGCCCACGTTGAAGACGGATTCGCCGAGGGCGGTGCCCGGGTCGTCCTGCCATTTATCCCACGCGATGAGAGCCCTGCCGGTGTTGAGGGCCGCTTCGTCGGCCTGCGCCTTGAAGTCGCGGACCTCTTGCGGGAGGAACCCGCCGATACCGGTCGCTTCGGCCAGGCTATCCGACCAGAAGAGGGGCCCCAGCAGCGGCGAGTTCGCCAGACCGGAGAACCCGATGAGCCCCAGGTTTCCCCAGGCCGCTCCGTACGCGTCGCCGGAGAAGAACTCGCCGGTCTCGGGGTTGTAGCCGAGCACGAGGGTGCCCAGGCCCGTGACGGTACCCCACACGCCGCCGACGATCACGCCCTCCCAGAGGAAGTCCTTGAAGACGAACTTCGCCGTCGCCTCGCCGCAGCCCTCGGTACGTTCGACCTCCGCGCCCCAGGGCATCTCGGTGCCCTCGGGGATCTCGGAGATGCCGTAGCCCAGCGCGTCGTTCTCGCTCGTCGCGGCGTGCAACGGCTGCGCACCGTACAGCGCACGAATGCGGTTCGCGCACGCACGCTCCGCCTCCCACAGCTTGATCTGCTGCGCGTTGACCGCGGCGAGCAGCTCGTTGTTGCGGTCGACGTGCTCCTGCGACTCGTGCCACTCCTTCGTCACCGTGCGGTACTTGTCCGGCGTCGCGGGGCTCGACGCGCTCGATGTCGACGACCCCCACGAACCCTGGTACGTCGGCGCGGCCGTGGCGCCGCCATACGGCGACTGCGCTGCCGTCCACGCCGGGTTGATCTCGCGCACCTGCACGCCGCCCTGGATCGAATCCACGAACGTCTGCGCCTGCGTGCGCAGCGAATCCAACTCCGCCTTGATCGGCCGCACGTCCGCAGCGAACGCGACCAGCGCGGCCGATACCTCGGCGAGGTTGTCACTGACCTGCGTCGCCTGCGACGACACCGGAGCCATCAGCCCCAGCATCGTCGGTGACTCGGGTGCCTCGTACACCCCGGACATGCCCTGCCACTTGAAGTGCACGTTCGAGCCGTGCTCGGACACCTGGCCCGAGATCGTCCCGATCGTGCGGGCATTCTCCTCGATGGCATCCGGGTTGATATCGGCACCCGGGATCGCATCGGGCTTGATGGCGTCGGGCATCACATCACCCCGTGCGGAAGAGAGGGCGGGTACACCGCCGAGACGGCCGCGGTCTGAGCGTTCGCCGCCATCTCCATGTCTCCGGCGATGTAGGCCTCGGTGGCGCTGACGACGCCCTGCGTCGCCGCACCGATGCGGGCGCTCATCCCTTGGATGCGGGGGCCTTCCTCCTGTTGGAAGTAGGCCTGCACGGCTTCCGAGATCGCGCCCGATTGCGTCGCGGTCACCGCTCCTTCGAGGGCGGGACTCAGCGAGTTGAGCGCGGTACCGAGGGCTTCGGCATCCACGTTCACATCTTGCAGTACGGCTACGACGCCTGACGGCTGAATGCTCCAGCTGGTCATCGCCGATCCCCCTTCACTTCACAGGTCTCCCGCGCTGCTCACCCCGCGCGCGGGCGCCACCGATGCCGGGTGCAGAGCGCACCCGGCATCGAGAGCGATTGTCAGCCGATCGACTCCACCGCCGCGCGAGCCTTGCTCAGCGCGGTCTGGGCGGACTCGTCGTTGCGCTCCAGCGACGAACGGAGCGTGTGGATGATGCCGCGCACCTCGGCGGCGGCGTTCTTCCAGCGGAGCTCCTTGCCGCGGTAGTCCTCGGACACACCGTCGGCGGAGTAGTCGGCCATCGCGGCCTGCACGTCGCGGTCGCGCTGGTCGATCAGCGACTCGAGCTGCGCCGCGACGCGGTTGAAGTTGTCCTGTGCGTTCTGCGAGGCCGCGATCGAGTAATCGCGACGGTCTCCCTGGTTCACCATGAGTCAGTCCTTCCGATTCTCAGCGGCTACCGAAGCGCGCGGCGTCGAACGACGATCCGGCTTCGAGGCTCGTGGTCTGGTCGACCATGGACGACTCGCCCTCCTGGAAGGAGCGGTCCATGCCCGAGATGCCGCCGAGCACGCCGTCGAGGGCGAGCTTCAATTCGGCGGAGATCGCGTCGGTGCGCGACTTGAAGCGGTCGAACGCGGCACGACCCGCGCCCTGGAACTGTCCTTCAAGCGGCTCTGCCGCCTCCAGCAGCTGGCGGACCAGCAGCGACAGCTCATCACTCGAACCCGAGGTGGCCTTACCCAGCACACCCAGAGTGTCGGAACCCATTGCGAACTTCACGAGAGCCCACCCTTCGATCGCGAATAAACGTGCAACGAACTCCTCGACACTAGCCAGGGGTGCAGGGCCCCGGAACGAAGATGAGAGAACTCTCCTTTTTCTCTCACATGGTGTAGAAGGGGTCAGTCGCCCGCTTTGGCCGCTGCTTTCGCGGCTTTCTTGTGCTCACGCACCTTGACCAGCGACTCCGGGCTGGTGATGTCGGCGACCGATCGGAACGCTCCCGCCTCTCCGTACGGTGCCGACGCTTCGCGCCAGCCCGTGCCGTCGTAGCCGTACTGCTTGCCCAGCAGCGCAAGGAAGATCTTGGCCTTCTGCTCGCCGAAGCCGGGGAGCGCCTTCAGCCGCTTCAGCACTGTCGCGCCGTCGGGGTCGTCGCGCGTCCACAGCTCCACGGCATCCCCACCCCAGTCGGCCTCGATCGCCGTGCACAACGACTGCACGCGCGCGGCCATGGACCCGGGGAAGCGGTGCACCGCGGGCGGCTGCGAGAACGCCGCCGCGAACGCCTCGGGATCTGCGTGCGCGAGGGTCGTGGCATCCATCGCTCCGATCCGCTGGTGGATCTTGAGCGGTCCCGCGAACGCCGTTTCCATCGCCACCTGCTGGTCGAGCAGCATGCCGATCAGCAGGGCCAGGGGATTCGTCGAGAGCAGGTCGTCGGCGGCCGGGTCGTCGGTGATGTGCAGGCTCATCTGCTCATTCTCCCGCGGCGCGGGCGTGGCGGAGCAAGGAGAGTCGGCGGAGGGAGGACGGATGCCGGAGTGTCGGTCCTCCGCTCGCCGAATCCCCTCCGCTCGCACGGGGTCAGCCTCGGCGCGGGAAACCGCCGCGTCGGCCGGGAAGCCGCCGAGTCAGCCGGCGTCGGCGACGCGCGAGGCCGGAGCCGGGGCCTCGGCGACGTCGATGCCGAACAGTGCGGACAGCGCCGAGACGTAGTCGTCGCCGCGGCCGGACTCGGCGAGCTCGTGGGCACGGGTCGTGGGAGTGTGCAGCAGCACGCCGACGAGGTGCCGCAGCGCCTGTTCGGTCTGGCCGCCCTCGTCGCCGCGGGCGCGCACGCGGGCGACCTCGGCGTCGAGCACGCCGAAGACGTGGGCGCGCAGGGCGACGACCGCGGGGGTGATGTTCTTGCGCTCTCCCACCGAGGCGAAGCGGCGGGCGGCGTCGCGGACGAGGTCGCGCGCGGCATCCGTCGCCTGGAGCTCTTCGAGCGGGGCGTGGAGGCGAATGGTCTCGAGGTCGAGGAGGTCGACGCCGGGCACCGTCGCGACGTCGGGGTCGACGTTGCGGGGGAGGCCGAGGTCGATGACGAGGCGTCGGCTGGAGTGGTCGACGGGGCACCCCGCCGATGCCGGACCCGCGGCCTCCGCGGCGGTGCGGCCGGCGGCGAAGGTCGCGGCGCTGACGACGTGCTTCTCGCTCGTCGTGCACGTGATGACGAGGTCGGCGTGGGCGACCGCGGAGGGGAAGGTCTCGGCCGAGACGGCGCGCAGCCCGTGCTTGGCGGCGAACTTCGCGGCGCGGCCCGAGGGAGAGTGCACCGAGATGTCTTCGGCGCCTTGATCGCGAAGCGCCGCGACGGTCGCGGCCGCATACGCTCCCGTGCCGACCAGCAGCACGCGCTGCGTCGACCAGTCGGCGATGCGGCTGTCGGCGAGCTCGAGGCCGAGGCGCACGAGGGAGCGGCCGGCGCGGCCGATCGCGGTGGCGTTCTTCACGCCGCGCTGCGCTTCCGACGCGCGCTGGAACAAGCGCTCGAGTTCTCCGGACGTCGTGCCGAGCTGCCGCGATTCGCTGAGCGCGCGACGCACCTGCCCGGCGATCTCGCCCTCGCCGACGACGACGGATTCGAGACCGGACGCCACCGAGAACAGGTGTTCGGCGACATCGCCGCCGCCGAGCACGGTGTAGGAGCCGTCGAGCTCGCTCGCGGGCACGCCGGTCGCCGCCTCGATGGCGCTCAGCGTGGCCTCCACACCTACCGCGACGGCGGCCGTGACGGGCTCGTCCATGTCGACGTAGGCCTCGAAGCGGTTGCAGGTGGCCACGACGACCGCTCCCTGCACGCACTCGTCGTGCGCGGCGATCAGGGGGGCGACGGGGGTGGTGGGTACGCTGAGCCGCTCGAGGAGATCGAAGGACGCGGTCTTGTGACTCGCGCTCACACAGAGCAGCACGTAGAGATTCTACGCCCGGCCCCCGCGAGGTATTCCTGATCGCTCCTCGACGTCGAGGCATCCCCCTCTCTCTCCGAAGCCGGATGGGAGGATGGATGCCATGGCCTCCCTCGACGCGCCCCTGCTCCGTGCCCTCCGCGGCGACCGCCCCGAGCGTCAGCCGGTGTGGTTCATGCGGCAGGCCGGACGCTCGCTGCCGGAGTACCGCGAGCTGCGCGTCGGGACCCGCATGCTCGACGCGTGCCTGACCCCGGATCTCGCCGCGGAGATCACGCTGCAGCCGATCCGCCGCCACGGGGTGGATGCCGCCATCTTCTTCAGCGACATCGTCGTCCCGCTGCGTCTGGCGGGCGTCGCGGTCGAGATCGAGCCGGGCCGCGGGCCCGTCTTCGCCGAGCCGGTGCGCACCGCCGCCGACGTCACGCGGGTCACCTCCATCGACCCGTCGGACGTCGCTGCCGCGGCCGAGCCCATCCGCGATGCCGTCCGCCTCGTCACGGGCGAGCTCGACGATGCCGTGCCGCTCATCGGCTTCGCAGGGGCGCCGTTCACCCTCGCGGCCTACCTCGTCGAGGGCGGGCCGTCCAAGGAGCACCTCCGCGCCCGCGGCATGATGCACGCCGACCCCGAGTCCTGGCATCGGCTCGCCGGCTGGCTGGCCGAGGTGTCGCGGGCGTTCCTCTCCGCGCAGATCGACGGGGGCGCGCAGGCCGTGCAGCTGTTCGATTCGTGGGCCGGTTCGCTGTCGCGCGCGGCGTTCCTCGAGTTCGTCGCGCCCCACTCGCGGACGGCGCTCGAGGGCGTGGAGGTGCCGCGCATCCACTTCGGCGTCGGAACCGGGCCGTTCCTCGCCGACATGCGCCTCGGGGGAATCGCCGACGCGGTCGGCGTGGACTGGCGGATGCCGCTCGACGAGGCGGCCGCGATCGTCGGCCCCGACACCACGCTGCAGGGCAACATCGATCCCGCGTTCCTCGGCGCACCGTGGCCGGTGCTCGCCGCGCACGTCGATGACGTCCTCGCCCGCGGCCGCGCCGCGCGCGCCCACGTGCTCAACCTCGGGCACGGCGTGCCGCCCGACACCGACCCGACGGTGCTGACCCGCATCGTCGCCCGCGCGCACGGGGAGGCGGAGTGAGCGATCCGCTCGAGCGTCTCGCCCAGCACGCGCACGAGAGCCACGTCGTCGTCGCGGGCGGCGGCATCTCCGGCCTCGTCGCGGCCCTGGAGTGCGCCAAGGTCGGCATGCGGGTCACCGTCCTGGAGGCGTCCGACGCGTTCGGCGGCGTCGTCCGGTCGGCCGAGGTCGGTGGGCTGACGCTCGACGTGGGAGCCGAGAGCTTCGCGACCCGCGGCGGCATCGTCCGGGCTCTGCTGGCCGAGCTAGGGCTCGATGACCAGGTGGTGCGACCGAACCCTGCCGGGGCATGGGTCGCGGGAGTCCCCGGGATCGGGGCGGCGCCGCTGCCGAAAGGCGGGGTGCTCGGCATCCCGGACAATCCCTGGGCTCCCGACGTGCGACGAGTGATCGGCTGGGCGGGCGTGTGGCGGGCGTACCTCGACCGCGTACGCCCTCCGCTGACGATCGGCCACCAGCACAGCCTGGGCACGCTCGTGCGCTCGCGGATGGGTGCGCGCGTGCTCGACCGGCTCGTGGCGCCGGTCACGAGCGGCGTGTACTCGGCGCGACCCGAGGACATCGACGTCGACCTCGCCGCCCCCGGCCTCAACGCCGCGCTCACGCGTACGGGCTCGCTGAGCGGCGCGGTGGCGGAACTGCGCGCGGCACGTGCGACCGCCGCGCCGGTCGACGCCCCGGCGTCCGACGTTCCGGTGATCGACGGCCCCGCGCCGCGCACACCGGCGCCCGGCGGTGCCGTCGAGGGCATCCTCGGTGGCATGTCGCGGCTCGTCGACGCGCTCGTGGCCCGCCTCACCGACCTCGGCGTCGAGGTGCGCACCGGCGCCCCGGTCCGCGGGCTCACGCGCACCGACGACGGCTGGGAGGTCGCCACCGACGGCGAACCCCTCCGCGCGGACGCGGTGATCGTGGCTCTCCCGGAAGGTGCCGCGCGCGAACTGCTGGCCCCGGTGGTCGCCGGCCTGGACCGGGCGGAACCGGTCTCGCCGGTGGTCGAGGTCGTGACGCTCGTCGTGGACGCCCCCGCGCTCGACTCCGCGCCGCGCGGCACGGGCGTGCTCACGGTCCCCGGGAGCCACGTCGCGAAAGCCCTCACGCATTCGACCGCGAAGTGGGACTGGGTGCGGGATGCCACCGACCCCGGCATCCACGTTGTCCGCGTGTCGTTCGGGGCGCAGGGGGAAGAGCCGGCCACCGCGCCGCTCGACGACGAAGCCGCGGGCGCTCTCGCACTTTCGGAGGCTGCGGCGCTCCTCGGGGTCGCGCTGCCTCCGTCCGCTCTGGTCGCGTCGCACCGCGTGCGGTACGTGCAATCCCAGCCCGGCGCCGCGATCGGTCGCGCGGCTCAGGCCGCCGCGGCGCGCGGTGCGGTGCGAACCGTCCCCGGCCTCGGGGCCACGGGGGCGTGGCTGTCGGGAACGGGTCTCGCGCAGGTGATTCCCGACGCCCGCGACGAAGCCGATCGGGTGCGCAGCGCTACCCTGTGGCGGCGTCGCTGAGCCGTACGGCGCCGATCGTCGGTGCCCGGCCCGACGATGTCAAGGGCGGATGCCGGGACGGGAATACATCGCTATCGTGAGACCCGAACAGCACTGATCGAGCGTGAGGAGACCCCATGAGGGGCAAAGCAGCACTCGTCGTCGGACTCGTGGCGGGCTACGTGCTCGGTGCACGCGCGGGCCGCGACCGTTACGAGCAGATCAAGGTGCAGGCCGAGAAGGTCTGGGACCAGCCCGTCGTCCAGGGGCAGGTCGAGAAGGTGAAGGCCCTCGGGGTCTCCGCTCTCAAGTCCGTGCCCGGCGTCGTCTGGAAGGGCGCGAAGTCGGTCACCGGCGCTGCGTCGCAGTCGGGCACCGTTTCCGAGCGTGCCGAGCGCGCGGGCCGTGCCGCGAAGGCTTCGGCTCACGAGGTCGCCGACGCGGTCGAGGACTCCGTCGACGACGCCAAGGCCGCCGAGAAGGCCGCCACCTCGCGTGCACAGGCGAATAAGAGCAGCTCCACGTCGTCGGAGAGCTGACGCATGACGACTCCCCGAGGTTTTCGTGACCGCGCCGACGACAGCCTGTTCACCCTCATCGGTGACATCCCCGAGCTCGTCCGCAACCTCGTGGTCGCCGAGATCAACGGCGCGAAGGCGTGGGCGCAGCGAACGGCCAAGGACGCCGGTATCGGCGCGGGATGGTTCGTCGGCGCGCTGATCGTCGTCTTCTGGGCGGTGCCCGTCTTCTTCGCGTTCGTGATCGCGGGGTTGTCGTCGTGGTGGCCCGTCTGGCTGTCGGCGCTCGTCGTCTTCGGAGTCATGATCGTGATCACCGCGATCCTGGCCCTGCTCGGCTACCTGCGCTTCAAGAAGCTGTCCACCCGCGAGAACCCGGGTCAGGCCATCGCCCAGGACGTCCGCATCGTGAAGGAGGCCGGCGATGAGTATTGATCGTCCCGTTCCCGTGCCGAAGACGGCTGTGCCCCTGGGCATCGCCGACCCCGTCGAGCAGGCGCGCTCCGAACTCAAGGCGGCCCTGGCCGCGATCGAGGTCAAGGCGAACATCCCTCGCCGGGTGAGCGAGGCTGTCGACGTGCGCGTCGCCGAGGCGCGCGAGTCCGCCCGTCGAAACCCCGGAGCCGCGGCCGCGGTGATCGCCGGTGTGGCTGCGGCGGTCGGGCTGTCGGTCTGGGCCGTGGTCCGCGCTTACGCCCGCTGACGCCCCGCCTCACCCGCTTCCTCGAACGCCCACGTTCCGCGCGAACGTGGGCGTTCGTGCGCCCGCCCGGCTCGTCGAGGTCAGGGCTCGTCGGCGAAGAGGCCGTCGAGGAGGTCCTGGAAGTACTCGGGCGTCACGGCGATCGGTCCCGCGTAGGCGTGGTCGAAGCCGGCGATCGCGTAGAGCAGGAGCGCGACGAAGAGCGCGAGCATGCCCGCCATCAGCAGGTGGACGCGGAGGTTGCGGACCTCGATGAGCCCGATGAGCACGGCGTTCAGAAAGGCCCCGACGCTCAGGACGATCCAGAGGACGTTCGGCAGCGCCAGGTGGGTCAGGGCGATGCGCTCGCGCCGATTCTCCACCAGCAGCTGGAACTGGTTCAGCGACTGCTCGAGGTACAGGACCTCCGCCGACGTCGTCGGCTTCACCTCGGCGATGGCCTGCTGCATCGCCGTGATGTTGGCATCCGTCTCGACCGGGATCTCCAGACGCGCCTGCATCGGCCAGTCCACATCGATGACGTTGCGCGTGTACGCGATGATCTGCTGCTGCAGCTCGGTGGACTGCGGCTCCGGCAGGATCGCGGCTGTCCGATACAGGGATGCCAGCGACGACGACTCGTCCAGCACGATGCCGTCGACCTCGGTGAAGTTGCCGTACGCGGCCGCGGCGATGAGGGCGAGGGTCACGCCGTAGAAGACGCCGTAGGCGCCGACGGCGTAGCTGAGGACGCGGTCCCACTCCTCGCCCTGGCCGCCGACGCGCCGCACCCAGCGGCGCAGCACGAGCAGGATGCCGCAGGATCCGCCCACGACGATCACGATGAACAGCGGCATCCCCACCGACATGGGGAGTTGGTAGAGCCACATGGGCCACGCCCTTCCGGACGGCATCCCCCGATGCCGTCGACGCACAGTACCAACGCACGGGGGTCCTGGCCGGCCGCCGGTGATTCACCGGCGAGTCAACGGGTTTGGACCGCCGCGCCGGGAGGGCGAGACTTGACGCATGGCCCACGACGACTCCTCCTCCGTTTACACCCTGTGGGCGGTCCTCCGCCGCGACCCCGAGAATCCCGTGACAGAGGTCGACGCGACCGAGCTCGCGGACCTCGTCGACCTGGTCGAGGCGGACGGCGTCACGATCCGCGGGTTCTACGACGTCAGCGGGTTGCGGGCCGACGCCGACCTCATGGTGTGGCTCTACGGCGAAGACCCCCAGGCTCTGCAGCGCGACCTGCGGCGCCTGCGCCGCACCGAGCTGCTGAAGAACCTGCTGCCGACGTGGAACGCGATGGGCGTGCACCGCGACGCCGAGTTCAACCGCTCGCACGTCCCCGGCTTCCTCCGCGGCATCGACGCGAAGGACTGGCTCTGCCTGTACCCGTTCGTCCGCAGCTACGAGTGGTACCTGCTGCCGGAGGCCGAGCGGCGCGAGATGCTCATCGAGCACGGAAAGAAGGGGTCCGAGTACAAGGGCGTGATCGCCAACACCGTGGCATCCTTCGCGCTCGGCGACTACGAGTGGCTGCTGCCGATGGAGTCCGACGACCTCACCGACCTCGTCGACATGATGCGCGACCTCCGCTACACCGAGGCCCGCCGGCACGTCCGCGAAGAGGTGCCCTTCTACACGGGCCGACGCGTCACCCTCGACGAGATCCCCGAGATCCTCCAGTGAGCGCCGCCCTGCGCCTGGGCACGCGGCGCAGCGCGCTGGCGATGGCGCAGTCGCAGATGGTGGCCGACGCGGTGGCCGTGGCATCCGGTCGTCCGGTCGAGCTCGTCCCGATCGTGTCCGAGGGCGACGTCAACCGTGCGTCGCTGTCGCAGCTCGGCGGGCGCGGGGTGTTCGCGAACGGTCTGCGCGAGGCGCTCGCCGCCGGCCGCTGCGATTTCCTCGTGCACTCCCTCAAAGACCTGCCCACGCTGCAGCCCGACGGGCTCGTCATCGCGGCGACCCCGTCGCGCGAGGACGCCCGCGATGTCGTCGTCACCCGCGACGGGACGCCGCTGTCGGAGCTTCCCGGCGGGGCGCGCGTGGGCACCGGATCGCCGCGCCGCATCGCGCAGGTCCTCCGTCACAATCCGGGCGTCGACGTCCACGACATCCGCGGGAACGTCGACTCGCGTCTCGCGCGCGTCCGCGACGGAGACCTGGATGCCGTCATCCTCGCCGCCGCGGGCATCTCGCGGCTCGGCGGGGACCTCGGCGGTCTCGAGGCCGAGTACCTCGGGCTGGCGGAGTGGCCGACCGCCCCGGGGCAGGGGTCGCTCGCCATCGAGACCCGCGCCGACATCGACCCCGAGATCTTCGCCGCCCTCGCGGCGCTCGACGACGTCGACACCCGCGTCGCGATCACGGCCGAGCGGACCATCCTCTCCGTCCTGGATGCCGGATGCCACGCGCCCGTCGCCACCCACGCCGCCCTGACCGACGGCGACCTGCGGCTCCGGGCCATCGTCTACGCGCTCGACGGCTCGCATCGGATCGGTATCGATCGGACCGTGCGTGTGGAGCCGGGGTATGGTGGGGAAACTGGCAGTGGCAACGGTGCGAACGCTGCCGACGACGGGGGACCCATTGCGCGTGCGACGCGTGCGGGCCAAGAAGCCGCGCGTCGGTTGCTCGAACGTGGGGCGGCCGACCTGGTACCACGAGAGTCGACCACATGAATGAAGGCCATCGGCACACGCCGACCCCAGACAAGCCGCTTGCCGGCCGGCGCGTTCTCGTGCCCCGCGGCGGCCCGTGGGGCGACGGCGTCGCCGCGAGCCTCCGTCAGCGCGGCGCCGTGCCGGTCATCGCGCCCCTGATCAACTTCGCCCCCACGAACGACCAGGCCACGCTCGAGCAGGCGCTCGCCGACCTCGCCGATGGCGCCTTCGACTGGCTCACCCTCACGAGCGCCACGACCGTCGATGTGCTCTACGCCTACCGTGCCGTGATCCCCGCGACGACGAAGGTCGCGGCCGTCGGCGAGACGACCGCCGCCGCGATGCAGGCTGTCGGGTACCGCGTCGACCTCGTGCCCGAGCGCGACAACTCGGCGCAGGGCATGGCCGAGCAGATGATCGACCTCGAGACCGAGCCGCGCAGTGTCCTCACGCTCCGCAGCGAGATCGCCAAGCCCGTGCTCACGCGCCTGCTCATCGAGGCCGGGCACCACGTCCGCAGCGTCGTGGCATACCGCACGGTCGGTGTCCCGGTGACCGAGAAGATCGCCGGCGACGTCCACTCCGGACGCATCAACGCGATTCTCGTCACGAGCGGTTCGGTCGCCGAACAGGTGGTCGAGCAATTCCCCGACATTCCGGCATCCACCGTCATCGCCGCCATCGGTCCGCGGACCGCCAAGGATGCCAAGCGCGCGGGCCTCACCGTCGACGTCGTGGCCGAACGGCAGACCGTCGACTCGTTGATCGAGGCCGTCGCCCGCTTCACTCTCTCCCCGGAGTCCGAGACCCCCGCATGAGCTTTCCCGAGTACCGTCCGCGGCGTCTTCGCCGCACCCCCGCCCTTCGTCGTCTCGCCCGCGAGACGCACCTCGTGCCGTCGCAGCTCGTCCTGCCCCTGTTCGTCCGCGAGGGCATCAGCGCGCAGGTACCGCTGACCTCGATGCCGGGCGTCGTGCAGCACTCACTCGACTCGCTGCGTCGCGCCGTCGCCGAGGCGGCTGCCGCTCGCATCGGCGGCGTGATGCTCTTCGGTGTGCCCGAGCGCCGCGATGCGGTGGGCTCGGGTGCCGACGACCCGAACGGCATCCTGAACGTCGCGACCGAGGTCGTCGTGTCCGAGGTCGGCGACGCCCTGGTCGTGCAGACCGACCTGTGCCTCGACGAGTTCACCGACCACGGGCACTGCGGCGTGCTGGCGGCCGACGGCACCGTCGACAACGACGCGACCCTCGAGCGCTACACCGCGATGGGCGTCGCGCAGGCCCGTGCGGGGTCGGCGATGCTGGGCCTGTCCGGAATGATGGACGGCCAGGTCGGCGCGGTGCGTCAGGCGCTGGATGCCGAGGGCTTCACCGACACCGCGCTGTTGGCGTACTCCGCGAAGTACGCGGGGGCGTTCTACGGCCCGTTCCGCGAGGCTGTCGACTCGCAGCTGAAGGGCGACCGCCGTTCGTACCAGCTCGACCCCGGCAACGGCCGGGAGGGTGTGCGCGAGGCGCTGCTCGACGTCGACGAGGGCGCCGACGTCGTGATGGTCAAGCCGGCGCTGCCGTACCTCGACGTGCTCGCCGACGTGCGGGCCGCCGTCGACGTGCCGGTGTGGGCCTACCAGGTCTCCGGTGAGTACGCGATGGTCGAAGCCGCCGCGGCCCACGGCTGGATCGACCGCCGCGGCGCCGTGCTCGAGAGCCTGCTCGGCATCCGTCGCGCCGGTGCCGACGCGATCCTGACGTACTGGGCCCTCGAGGCCGCGCACTGGCTGCGCGCCGACCTGTAGGCCTGCGCTTGGGCGCGTGAGGGGTCAGTTTCTGTCGCCTGCGCGGCGCTGAAGCGACAGTTCTTGACCCCTCACGCGAGGGTGCCCGGGAGAATGGATGCCATGACAGACCTCAACGACCAGTGGTTCGCGCGCGCGAAGGACGTCATCCCGGGCGGCGTGAACTCGCCGGTGCGGGCGTACGGATCCGTCGGCGGGACGCCGCGGTTCGTGCAGTCGGCGTCCGGCGCCCGGATCACGGATGCCGCGGGTCGCGAGTACGTCGACCTCGTCGCCTCGTGGGGTCCGGCACTCCTCGGCCACGCGCACCCCGAGGTGGTCGGGGCGGTGCAGTCGGCGGCATCCAAAGGTCTGTCCTTCGGCGCGCCGACGGGGGCCGAGGTCGAACTCGCCGACCTGATCGCCCACCGCGTGCGGGTCGGGGACCTGGCGCCGGTCGAGAAGGTGCGCCTGGTCTCGACGGGCACGGAGGCGACGATGACGGCGATCCGTCTCGCGCGCGGCGCGACCGGCCGGGACCTCCTGATCAAGTTCGCGGGCCACTACCACGGGCACTCCGACGGGCTGCTGGCCGCGGCCGGGTCCGGCGTGGCGACCCTCGCGCTCCCCGGCTCCGCGGGGGTTCCCGCGCCGATCGCCGCCCAGACGCTCGTGCTCCCCTACAACGACCTCGACGCGGTGCGCGAGGCGTTCGCCGTGCACGGCGAGAACATCGCCGCGATCATCGTCGAGGCGGCATCCGCGAACATGGGTGTCGTCCCGCCGCTCCCCGGCTTCAACGCGGCTCTCGCCGACGTCGCGCACAGTCACGGCGCGCTGCTCATCATGGACGAGGTGCTCACCGGCTTCCGCGTGCACCCCGCCGGATTCTGGGGCCTGCAGGCCTCTCAGGGCGAGACCTATCTGCCCGACATCCTCACGTTCGGCAAGGTCGTCGGCGGGGGGATGCCGCTCGCCGCTCTCGGCGGCCGCGCCGACGTCATGAATCAGCTCGCGCCGCTCGGCCCCGTGTACCAAGCCGGCACGCTGTCGGGGAACCCGCTGTCGGTCGCGGCGGGCCTCGCGACCCTGCGCCTGGCGACACCCGAGGTGTACGCGGCGGTCGACGCGTCGGCATCCCGCGTCGCCGACGCTCTCGACGCGGCGCTGACCGCGGAGGGCGTCGTGCACACCGTGCCGCGCGCCGGGTCGCTGTTCGGCATCGCGTTCCTCCCCGAGGTGCCGCTCGACTACGCCACGGCGCTGACGCAGCAGTCGTGGCGGTACGCCCCGTTCTTCCACGCGATGCTGGATGCCGGTGTCTCGCTGCCCCCGAGCGTGTTCGAGGCGTGGTTCCTCACCGCCGCTCACGACGACGTCGCGCTCGAGCGGGTGCTCGACGCTCTGCCCGGGGCCGCGCGGACGGCGGCCGGCGCGGCGGACCCGACGCTGCTCGCCCAGTAGCGCCGCGGCCCTGGGCGCAACTCCTGAGAATCCGCGGCCTGGCTGGGGTCGGCCCGCGGGATTCCGGGGCGTGCGTCGGGGCGGGCGCTGCAATTGCAGGAGTTGTGCACGGGCCGCCGGTGCGGGTGCGGTATCCGGGGTGCGCGCGGTGTCGACCCGTGGCCGTTCCCCCTGGCGTGCACACCTCCTGCAGAAGGCCGGCCGGGCTGCGGTCGGCCCGCGGGATTCCGGGGCTCATCGGGACTCCGACGAGGAAAGTGCAGGAGTTGTGCACGGTGATGTCGCCTAACGCGGCGCACCGCACCGCCGCGACGCGGTGGAAGACTGGACGGATGCCGCACCCTCAGCCCCGCGTCGTCGTGCTCGCCGGCGGCGTCGGCGGATCGAAGTTCACCCTCGGCGTCCGCGCCGCCCTGCGCCGGCTCGGGGCGCCGGAGGCGACCGTCGTCGTCAACACCGGCGACGACCTGTGGCTCGCGGGCGTGCGGCTGCAGCCCGACGTCGACTCGATCACGTACGCGCTCGCCGGGGTCAACGACACGGTCCGCGGCTGGGGTCGCGCAGGCGACACCGAGCGCGTGAACCAAGAACTGCAGGCGTGGGGCGCCGGGTGGCCGTGGTTCACGCTCGGCGATCTCGACCTCGGCACGCACCTCGCGCGCACCGGCTGGCTGCGCGAGGGCCTCACGCCGACCGAGGTCCTCGGTCGGATGGCGAAGCGGTGGCCGCTCGGCATCCATCTGCTCCCGATGACCGACAGCGAGGTCGACACGCACGTGCACGTCGAGGACGGGCGGCGCCTGCACTTCCAGGAGTGGTGGACGCGCTACCGCGCCGCTCTGGCCCCGACCCGGTTCGAGAACCACGGAATCGTGGATGCCACCCCCGCCCCCGGCGTCCTCGAGACGATCGCGCAGGCCGACGTGGTGCTGCTGGCCCCGTCGAACCCGGTCGTGTCGATCGGTCCGATCCTCGCCGTCCCCGGCATTCGCGAGGCGCTCCGGTCGACCTCGGCGCGGGTCGTGGGCGTGTCGCCGGTCATCGGCGGCCGCGTCGTACGCGGCATGGCCGACGTGTGCCTGACGGCGATCGGCGTCGAGACCTCGGCCGCGGCCGTCGCCCGGCACTACGGCGCGCGGTCGGCGGAGGGTCTGCTCGACGCCTGGCTGCTCGCCGAGGAGGATGCCGCCGCAGCTCCCGACGTGGAGGCCGCCGGGGTT
Source organism: Microbacterium enclense (assembly GCF_004022425.1). Taxonomy (GTDB): domain Bacteria; phylum Actinomycetota; class Actinomycetes; order Actinomycetales; family Microbacteriaceae; genus Microbacterium; species Microbacterium enclense_A. The sequence goes on from NZ_RBZY01000025.1 coordinate 41,896, forward strand.
CGTGCCGTCGTCGCGCCGCTGTGGATGCGCGACGAGGAGGCTTCGGCCGCGATCGCCGAGGTGGCGCTCGGGGCGTAGGGCGTCGCCCACATCCGTCGAATCCGGGTGCGCCGCGTCAGGCCGCCGCGGCCGCCAGCACCGCAGCCGTCCGCGGCCCGACGCCCAGCGCGACGGCCTCGGCGAGCTGCGCGGCGGTGTCGACGTCGCGGTGCAGGGACGACCCCCGCGGGACCGCGAGGTCGGTGCACCCGAGCAGTCGGTGCCGGGCCGCGGAGCCCGCGCCGAAGGCGGACACCCACACGGCGCCCGGGCGGGCGGTGACGAGGGTGGAGCCGGTGCCCTCGGCATCCGGGACCAGCCCGCGCTCGACCTGGCCGGCGAGTTCGAGCGCGGCATCGAGATCCTGCGGCGTCAGGGCCGGAAGGTCTCCGAGCAGGGCCGCGCGCGGCGCGCCTTGACCGGCGGTCTGCACTCCCAGCGCGATCGCGCCATCGAGACCGCGGACGTCGCCCTCGGCGATGACGTCGACGGCGGGCCACTGCGACACCAGGGCCGACACCTCGGCGTCGTCGGTCACCACCAGCACGTGCGAGACGCGGGGGGTCGCCGCGGCGGCCGCGATCGTGTCGAGCGCGATCGCCCGCGCGAGCGCCTCGCGGTCGGCCGTCACGGACGTCAGCCGCGTCTTGCCGAGCGCAGCGGGCTTGACCGGCACGACGATCGTCCAGCCGTCGCGGATCTCAGGAATGCTCATCGGCTCCATTGTGTGCCGGACTCCGGACATTTCCGGACGGGGGTAGCGGTGCGCCCGCGATTCGTGCTGCGGAGGCGGGGAACCACCGGAGCGCGGCACGGGACCGGGCGCGCCGCACCCGCCTCAGCTGAACCGCGCCCGCAGCCGCGGGAGGATCTCGGCACCGTACGTGCGCAGGAACTCCTCCTGGTCGTGTCCGGGGTCGTGGAACACGAGGTGCCGGAAGCCCAGGTCGACGTAGTGCGCGATGCGCTCGACGTGCTCGTCGGGGTCGGTCGAGACGATGAACCGGGATGCCGCGCGCTCGATGGGCAACTCGTCGGCGAGGCGCTGCATCTCGAGCGGGTCGTGGACGCTCATCTTCTCTTCCGCCGAGAGGGCCAGAGGCGCCCAGAATCGCGTCTTCTCGAGCGCCGTCTCGTGGTCGGGGTGGTACGAGACCTTGACCTCCATGAGCGTGTCGACGTCGTCGCGCGTCCGCCCTTCCTTCGCGAGGCCCTCGTCCAGCGCGGGCAGGAGCTTCTCGGTGTACAGCGCCGGGTCCTTGCCGCTCGTGGTGATGTACCCCTCGGCGATGCGTCCGGCCAGGCGCGTCGCCGCGGGTCCCGAGGCGCCGATGTAGATCGGCACCTTCTGCTCGGGACGGTCGTAGATCGTGGCATCCTTCACCGAGTAGTAGGTGCCCTCGAACGTGACCCGATCTTCGGTCCACAGCTTGTCGATGAGGGTGATGGCCTCCTTGAGGCGCTGGAAGCGCTCGGGCGGCTCGGGCCACTCGAGACCGAGGGTCACCTCGTTCAGCGCCTCGCCGGTGCCGACGCCGAGCGCGACACGGCCGGGGAACATCACGCCGAGCGTCGCGAACACCTGTGCGATGACGCCCGGGTGGTAACGGAACGTCGGGGTGAGGACCGACGTGCCCAACAGCACCCGCGAGGTGCGAGCGCCGAGCGCGCCGAGCCACGGCAGGGCGTTGGGGGCGTGTCCGCCCTCGTGCCGCCACGGCTGCAGGTGGTCGGAGAGGAAGACCGAGTCGAACCCGACCTCCTCGGCCAGCACGCTGAAGTCGAGCAGTTCGTTCGGCCCGAACTGCTCGCTCGAGGCCTTGTATCCGAATCGCAGCGGAACGACCATGATTCTCCTTCTCCGTGACCCGCGCACGCGGGCGATACGTCAGCCGCGCACGGGGGTGTGCGCGGGTTCGAACTCCGACCCGTCGGTACCGGTCAGTCTCTCGTGGAACGCCTGCACCGTGCCCGGCCACAGCAGAGTCAACCGCCCCGATCTCTCGTCGACGTACCAGTTGCGGCATCCGCCGGTCATCCAGGGCGTGGATGCCGCGGCGGCGGTGATCTCGTCCGTATAGGCCGCCTCGGCCGCGGGGCGGACGCGCAGCGTGCGGTCGAGGCGCCGGTCGCGCTCGGCGAGCGCCCGGACGACGTACGCGGCCTGTTCCTCGATCATGAGGACCGCCGAGTTGTGGCCGAGGCTGGCGTTGGGGCCGTTGAGGACGAACAGGTTCGGGAACCCCGCGACCACGGTCGACCCGAACGAGGTCATGCCGTCCGACCAGTGTTCGGCGAGCGTGGCGTCCTCTCCGCGCACGAGGTCGGCGTACGGCTGCTGCGTGGAGGCGAAACCCGTGGCCAGCACGAGCACGTCGGCCTGGTGCTGCCGCCCGCTGGCGGCGGTGAGCGTCGACCCGTCGACCCGGTCGAGGGCGCTGGGTTCGAGAGCGACCCCGTCGGATGCCACGGCGGGATAGAACGCGTCCGAGAGCAGCACGCGCTTGCAGCCGAAGGCGTAGTCGGGGGTCAGGGCTTCGCGCAGCGCGGGGTCGGCGACCTGGGCGTGCAGGTGCGCGAGGGCGGCGTCGCGCGCGGCAGCGGAGGCCGCGGCGTCGCCGGAGCGGGACGCGAAGCGCGCCTCGCCCTCGGCGTACAGCTCGGCGCGCAGGCGCGCGAGCGCGCCGGGGTTCTCGGCGAGGCGCTCGCGCTCCTCCGGCGGGATCTCACCGCCGCCGCGGGGGACGATCCACGCGGGCGTGCGCTGGAACAGCGTCACGTGGGCGGCGCGGCGAGCGAGCTCGGGCACGAGCTGCACCGCGCTCGCGCCGGTGCCGACGACCGCGACGCGCTTTCCCGTGAGGTCGACGTCGTGGTCCCAGCGCGCCGAATGGAACAGCGGACCGGCGAACGACTCGAGGCCGTCGATCGCGGGGACGTGCGGTTCAGTGAGGCGTCCGCACGCGAGGACGAGCGAGCGCGCCCGGAGCACCTCGGCACCCGTGTCGACGTGCCAGACCGAGGTCTCGGCATCCCATTCCGCGCACACGAGCGGGGTGCGCAACCGGATGCGGTCCTCGAGCCCCGCGGCCACGTCGCGCAGGTACTGCTGGATCTCGTGGCCCTCGGCGAAGGTCTGCGACCAGCCCGCGTGCGGGTGCGCGGCGTAGCTGTACAGGTGCGCCGGCACGTCGCATGCGACACCCGGATACGTGTTGTCGCGCCAGGTACCGCCCACGTCGCCCGCGCGCTCGATGACGACGACGTCGTCGCGACCCGCGCGGTGCAGGGCTCCGAGCACGCCGAGCCCGGCGAAACCCGCGCCGACCACGACGACGTCGACGACGCTCACGCGGAGACCACCGGAGCGCGCTCGACGCCGTAGTCGGTCGTGCGCAGGCGGAACGGCCGCATCAGGCTGCGGGCGAGGCGCTCGGCATCCTTCACGGGCAGCTCGAGACCCTGTTCGATACCGGTGTCGGGTAGCACTCGGCCGTCGTACAGCGTGCCGCCGAGGTCGTCGCCGCCGGAGCGCAGGAGCACCGCGGTGGCTTCGCGGCCCACGCGGGTCCACGGGATCTGCACGTGCGCGATCGCGCCCGACAGCAGCAGCCGCGACACCGCGACCATGGCGCGGTGCTCGTCGAGCGCGGAGCGCCCCGTCACCAGCGGCACCTCGCCGCCGGGGAGCGGGATCGGCACGAACTCCGCGAAGCCGTTCGTCTCGGCCTGGATGCCGCGCAGCGTCCGCAGGTGCGCGATGCGCTCGGCGGCGGTCTCGACGTGGCCGTAGAACAGCACCGACGTCGAACGGAAACCCGCGCGATGCGCGGCCGTGATGCCCTCGACCCAGCGGTCGATCTCGAGGTCGGCCGGTGCGACGAGCCCGCGCACGCGCTCGCTCAGCACCTTGACCCCGGTGCCCGGCACCGTGTCGACGCCGGCCTCCCGCATGGCCGCGAGAGCGCCCTCGAGCCCGAGTCCGCCGCGGTCGGCGAGGTCGCGCACGTCGAGCGGACGGAACGCGTGGACATGGATGCCGGGAGACCCGCGCTTCACGGCCCGCACGAGGTCGAGGTAGCTCGACGGATCCTCCTCGGCGGGGAGTGCGCCCTGGATGCAGATCTCGGTGGCGCCGAGGTCGGTGGCATCCGCGGCGATCGCCTCGGCATCCGCGAGATCGAACTCGCCCGCGCCCGTGCGTCCCGCCCGGCGGAACCCGGTCGAAGTGAGGTTGCGGTTCTGGACGAGGGTCACCGGCTCGCCGACGGTGTACCGGCGCGCGTCGTCGGCCGCGGCGGTCAGGGCGTCGAGCTCGGCGCCGGTGGCGTGGAGCAGTCGCGTCCAGTCCGCGTCGTCGAGGGCGAGCGGGTCGGCCGCGGCGGACTCGGCGAGCCGGCGCACGCCGGGGTCGGGAGCGAGGGCAGCCGCGGCGCCGCTGGGAGCGGAGGAGATCCGGGGAGCGGAGGATGCCTTGGCACCGGACTGCCCTCCCGTCGCCGAATCTCCTCCCGTGGCGGGCCGCGCGGCCCCGGGGATCAGGTCGGCCGCGAGGCCCGTGGCATCCGCCAGCGCCCGCACGGGAGCGTGCAGCGCGGGGTCGATCCAGGTCGCGGCGTCGTTCACGTACTCGGGGTGGGCGGTGAGGCGCTCGCGCAGCGCGAAGCCGTGGGCGGCGGTCTGCGCGGCGAGGTCGTCGATGTGCGGCCACGGGCGCTCGGGGTTCACGTGGTCGGCCGTGAGCGGTGACACCCCGCCCCAGTCGTCGATCCCGGCCCCGATCAGCAGGCCGAGCTCGCGCGGGTCGGACAGGTTCGGCGGAACCTGGATGCGCATGTCGGGTCCGAACACGAGCCGTGCGACGGCGACCGTCGCGAGGTACTCGTGCATGTCGGCATCCGGGGCTCCCTGCATGGCGGTGCGGGGCTTCGCGCGGAAGTTCTGCACGATGACTTCCTGCACGTGGCCGTGCCGGTCGTCGAGGTCGCGCAGGGCGACGAGCGACTCGGCGCGATCACGAACGGTCTCGCCGATCCCGACCAGGATGCCGGTCGTGAACGGTATGCCGGCGGCCCCCGCGTCGTCGATGACGCGCAGACGCAGGTCAGGGTCTTTGTCGGGTGAGCCGAAGTGCACCTGACCGGGCTCTTCGTACAGGCGGCGCGAGGTGGTCTCGAGCATCATGCCCATCGACGGCGACACGGGGCGCAGTGTCACGAGCTCGTCGGGGTGCATCACGCCGGGGTTGGCGTGCACGAGCATGCCGGTCTCGGCGGTGATGAGCCGCGCGACGTGCGCGACGTAGTCGATCGTCGAGGCGTAGCCGTGCTCGTCGAGCCACGCGCGGGCCTCGGGCCAGCGCTCCTCGGGGCGGTCGCCGAGGGTCAGCAGCGCCTCTTTGCAGCCGAGCGCCTGCCCCTGCCGCACGACCGTGAGCACCTGCTCGGGGCTCATGTACGCGGGCTTGCGGAGGAGCGCGAGCTGGCCGGGGGTGTCGACGAAGATGCAGTAGTGGCAGCGGTCGCGGCACAGGGTCGTGAGCGGGACGAACACCTTGCGCGAGTACGTGATGACGCCCGGACGGCCGGCGCGCGTCAGGCCCTCGTCGCGGAGCTGCGCGGCGGCTCGCGAGAGCACGTCGAGTGGGGCGTGGAGCAGCCGCTCGGTCTCGTCGACGTCGGGCCGGTGCCCGCCCCGCACGCGAGCGAGGAGGTCGTCGATCGAGTCGCCTCGGGCCGGTGCGGCCTGCGGCGCAGCGCTGCCCGTACTCATCGCTCCAGGCTATCCCTCCGCTCCGACACCCGGGCCGCACGGGCTCCGTGCCGCGGACTCCGTGCCGCGGGCCCCAGCCCGCGAGACCGCATCTGCGTGACAACGCCACTGCAGGCTGCGCCGGTTTCGTCAGGCGCGTGCAGTCTCGCGGTCGCACGGCGCCGCCGCGGATCGTTGCGCTCTCGTGAGGCGGGAGGACGGATCGGGCTTCGCCGCGCTGGCAGGATGGATGCCATGGTGACCCTGCTGCTCGATCAGGCGCAGCTCGAGGTCGTGCTCTCGCCGACCGAGCGTGCCCTGTCGTTCCGCAAGCGCAACATCGTCGTGCCGCGCGCGACGATCGACCGCGTGCAGTTGACCGACGACGCGTGGACGTGGCTGCGCGGCGTCCCCAATCCCGGCACCAACCTCCCCGTCGCCGTCGCGATGGGCACGTGGAAGTCGGCCGGCGGCAACGACTTCGTCGTCATCCGTCGCCGCAAGTCGAGCGTCGTGATCGACCTCAGCGGCCACGACGAGTTCGAACGCCTGGTGCTCACGACCAAGCACGGCGTGGCCCTGCTGAAGGCGCTGCGCCTGGACGTGGCATCCGAGCCGGAGGACGTCGCCGACCTCGTGTCTTGACGCGGGTCGGCGCCGGGCTCCGCGGTCGAGCTGCGCGAAAGCACACGATCCGCCCGAGCGCGCACAATGCGGGCGTCCCGAACGTGTGCGTTCGACCCGATCGTTTGCGTTCGCAGCGCAGCCGCAGCCGCAGCCGCAGCCGCGCCGCGCCGCGCACGCATCAGTCGATGTCGCGGCGCCAGGTCGTCGCGAGCCCGATGAGCACCAGCACCACGGCGTAGCCGAGGAGCACGAGTCCACCAAGCCACCACTCCAGGGGCTCGGCGCCGCCTGCGCCCACGGCGCCGAAGATCGTCTCGCCGACCAGCGCGTCGCTGGCCGCGCTCGGGAACCACCGCGCCACCTCGCCGAGGCCGTCGACGACACCGGCGATCGTCCGCACGATGGGCTCGACGAACAGTGTCACCGCCAGCACGATCACGATCGCGGCCACCTGATTGCGCACCACCGTGCCCACGCCGATTCCGACGACGGCCCAGAGCGCGAAAGCCAGCAGCATGCGGCCGACGAGCACCCAGGTGTCGGACGAGCCGAGCTCGGTGTCGAGGCCGAACGCGGCGAAGACCGCGGCTCCCGCGCCGATCGCGGCGATCGACCCGATCACGCCGTAGACGAGCCCGACGAGGACGCCGATCGCGAACTTGCCCACGAGCACGACGCCGCGCCGCGGCGTGGCGAGGAACGTCGGGGTCAGGGTCTTGTGTCGGAACTCCGTCGTCACCATCAGCGTCCCCGCGAGCAGCGGGAAGACGTACCCCACCGCGCTCGCCGAGCTGTAGACGAGCCGGGCGAGACCGTCCGCCGAGGGGACGGGTCCGGAGGCGCCGGGGAGTCGACCCGACGCCACGCCGCCGAACGCCAAGGCGAGCACGCCCGCGGTGAAGCCGACATAGACGACGAGCACGATCCCCAGCACCCACCATCCGGCGGTGCTGAACTGCTTCGTGTATTCCGAGCGAGTGGATGCCACCAGGCTCATCGCGGCACCTCCGTGTCTGCGGCGCGGGTGTCGGTCCGGCCGTCGGTGACGGGCACGATGTCGATCACGCCCGTGGAGGCCACCGCGTACGACGGCCGAGGGTCGGGATCGTCCTCCGGCACGTCGGGTGGAGCGCTGCGTCGGGCGGGAATGGCCGGGACGAGGTCGGTCGACGGCGGAGCCCAGGCGGGGAGCGGGGCGGACTCGGACGTCGACGCCGGTTCGGGCGTCGGCTCTGCGGCATCCGTCTCCGGCTCTTCTGCGTCGGTCAGCGGTGCAGCGGTCGACGCGGGACCGGCCGCGCTCGCGTGGGTGCGGACCCCGCTGACGAGCTCGAGGAAGATGTCCTCGAGGCTCGCACCCTTGCTCTGCAGGTGCGACAGCACGATGCCGGCGCCGGCGGCCAACGTACCGATCTCGAGCGGCTCGACGTGCCGGATCGTGAAGCCGTTGCGCAGCAGCTGGAACGCGATCCCGCGCTCCTCGAGTAGGTGCGACAGCGCTGCGCGGTCGGGGGAGTCGACCACCGTCGAGTACTCGTCCGGGTCGGCGAGGTCTTCGGTGCCGCCCTGGAACACGAGCGTCCCCCGCGAGATGATGAGCAGCGCGTCGACGGTCTGCTGCACCTCGGCGAGCAAGTGCGACGAGATCAGCACCGTGCGTCCCTCTTCGGCGAGGTGGCGCAGCAGCGAGCGCATCCAGCGGATGCCCTCGGGGTCGAGACCGTTCGACGGCTCGTCGAGCACGAGGACACCGGGGTCTCCGAGCAGCGCCGTCGCCAGCCCGAGCCGTTGCCGCATGCCGAGGGAGTAACCGCCAACCCGGCGCCCGGCGACGTCGGCGAGACCGACGAGCCCGAGCACCTCGTCGATGCGCGACAGGGGCAGCCGCGCGGCGCGGGCGTAGGCCTTCAGATGGTTCGCCGCCGAGCGTCCGGGGTGGAAGCTGGATGCCTCGAGCGCGGCGCCGACGGTCTGCAGGGGCCGGTCGATCTCGGCGTAGCGACGACCGCCGATCGTCGCCGAACCGGACGTGGGCCGCACGAGGCCCAGCAGCATGCGCAGCGACGTGGTCTTGCCGGCGCCGTTGGGGCCGAGGAATCCCGTCACCAGGCCCGGCTCCACGCGAGCGGTCAGGCCGTCGACGGCCGACACCGCGCCGAAGCGCTTGGTCAGCCCGGAGAATTCCAGCACCTGTCCTTGGGGCATCGAGTACCTCTCGTTCGGCGGGCGTTCTCCCCATCTTCCCCGATCCGGACACGAAAACACATCTGGCGCCCTGTGTAACGTGGCAGCGTGAACGCACAGCGATCCGACGACGACGCGGTGATCGCGCGAGCCGGGCGCGGGGTGGGCCACCTCACGCTCAACCGCCCGCGCGCGATCAACGCCGTCGACCTCGGCATGATCCGGCTCCTGGCCGTCGCGCTCGATCGGTGGGAGCGCGATACCGACGTCGACCTGGTCCTGCTGGACGGTGCGGGCGACCGCGGCTTCTGCGCCGGTGGCGACGTGCGCGCCCTCTACGACTTCGTCGTCGACGGACGCGCCGACGAGGTGCACACCTTCTTCCGCGAGGAGTACGCCCTCAACCACCGCATCGCGACCTACCCCAAGCCCATCGTCGCGATCGCCGACGGCGTGACGATGGGCGGTGGGGTCGGACTCGCCGGTCACGCCCGCATCCGCATCGTCACGGAGCGCTCGCAGCTCGCGATGCCCGAGACCCGTATCGGCTTCACCCCGGACGTCGGTGGGTCATGGTTGCTCGGCCGAGCGCCCGGTCGGGTGGGCGAATATCTCGGCCTGACCGGTGCGACGATGGATGCCGCGGACGCGCTGTATGCCGGCTTCGCCGACCACCTCGTTCCCGTCGCCCACCTCGACGCACTGCAGGAGGCGCTGGAGTACCGCGCCGACCCGTCGAGCCCGACCGAGCTGGTCCTGCTCTTCGACGAGAGTCCCGAGCGGTCGAACCTCGAGACGTGGCGTCCGTGGATCGACGACGCCTTCTCGGCCGATGACCTCGACGGCATCCTGTCCCGTCTCCGCCAGCGCTGGGAGCCCGAGGCGCACGCCACCGCCGACCTGCTGGAGGCGTCCGCCCCGACGGCGGTGTCGGTGACGCTCGAGGCCGTGCGTCGAGCGCGGACCCTGCCGTCGCTGCGCGCGGCGCTCGCGCAGGAGTACGGGCTGGTGATGTGGTTCGCGACGACGCAGCCCGACCTGGCCGAGGGGATCCGCGCCCAGCTCGTCGACAAGGACCGCTCGCCGTCGTGGTCGCCCGCGCACCGCTTCGGTCTGCCGCCGGGCCGCGTCGCCGAGGCGTTCGCCCACGAGCCCGAACCGGCTCTCTGGTAGCGACATGGAGAGGCGCAGGCGCTGGTCGTTCGGGCGGCTGCTCGACGGGTTCTTCTTCGTCTTCGCGGGGCTCGCCGCGGTCTGGCTCGCGTACCTGAGCTTCACCCAGACCTTCACTCTGGGCTGGGCCGGGATCGTCATGGCGATCGTGTTCTGGGGTCTCCTCGCCTACCTCGTCCTGCCGCGGCTGCATCGCATCCTGACCGCGATCTACGTGCCGGACTACTTCATGGGCCGCACGCGCACGTCGGACGGGCTGCTCGGAGACCCGGTCAACCTCGCGTTCCAGGGGGAGCGGGCGCAGGTCGAGGCCGTGATGGCCGCCGCCGGGTGGATTCCGGCCGACCCGGTCGGCTTCGGCTCGTCGTGGCGCATCATCACGTCGACGCTGCGCCGCCGCAGCTACCCGACCGCCCCGGTCAGTCCGCTGTTCCTGTTCGGGCGGATGCAGGATCTCGCGTACCAGCAGGAGGTCGCGGGGTCCCCCGCCCAACGACACCACGTGCGCCTCTGGCGGTGTCCCGAGGGCTGGCTGCTCCCGGGCGGTCGGCGCGTGGACTGGCTCGCCGCGGGCACGTTCGACCGCGCCGTCGGGTTGTCGCTGTTCACGTTGCAGGTCACGCACCGCATCGACGCCGACACCGACATCGAGCGCGACCACATCGTCGAGACGGTGCAGGAGATTCCGGGGGTCGCGGTCGACGTGATCCGCGACTTCTCGACCGGATACCACTCGCGCAACGGCGGCGGCGACAGCATCACCACCGACGGCGACCTGCCGATCCTCGACGTGAGCGGGGTATCGGCGGATGCCGGTGCCCGCGGTGTCTCGAGAGAGGGGCGGCCGTGACCGAGAGGCATCCGCGCAAGAGGGCGGCGTTCGAGCCGATCGCCGCCCCGGTCGCGCGCGACCCGGCGATGCGTCGCCCCGGTGCGACGGTGGCCGGGGGAGTGCTCGTGCTGCTCCGTGCGCTTGCGGGGATCGTGTGGGGCCTCACCGTCGTGTTCCCCCTGCCGCCCTGGGTGCAGGCGGTGGCGGGTGCGGCCGACGGCTCCGGCACGGAGCCCGCCTTGACCCTCTCAGACCTTGGTCTCGGAGCCGGGTTGTTCTTCGGCATCCTGGGTCTGGTGACGCTCGTCCAGGTGGTCTTCGGGGTCCTGCTGCTGCGCGGAAGCAACGTCGCTCGCGTAATCGTCATGCTCGTGTCGACGATCTCGATCGTCACGGCCTTCGTCGGATGGTGGGAGCTCGGACAGGACATCACGGTCGGAACGACTCTGGTGACGGTGAGCCTCGACATCCTGGTGCTTCTCGCGCTGTCGAGCCGGGATGCCGCCGCCTACGCCCGCCGCCACGAGCGCCGCTGACGTCGGGCGGGCCCAACTCCTGCGGAATGGGTCTCTGCCCGATGGGGTGGGGTGCTGCGTGGGGTTGTGCCGG
>NZ_RBZY01000026.1 GCF_004022425.1 Microbacterium enclense
CGGCGTCCGGGCGGCGGCCGGAGCCGCGGCGTGCTCGGCCGCGTGCGTCGGCGCGGCTGCGGGCGAAACGCCCTGCGAAACACCCGCGTGCGTCAGGACCCGAGCGACGAGAAGCTCGAGCTGGAGCCGGGGGGAGGTCGCCCCCGTCATCTCGTCGAGCGCCGCGACCACGAGGTCGGCCGTGCGCGACAGACGCGCGACACCGAACGCCGTGGCCTGTCGCGCCATGCGCTCGAGCTCGTCGTCGGGGACGCCGCGCAGCACGGCCGAGGCACCCGCTCCGGTCGCGGCGACGACGATGAGGTCGCGCAGTCGCTCGAGCAGGTCGTCGACGAAACGGCGGGGATCCTGACCGGTCTGGACGACCCGGTCGACAGCGGCGAACGCGCCGCCTCCGTCGAGCGCGGCGAACGCGTCGACGACCTCGTCGAGCAGTTCGGAGTGCGTGTAGCCCAGGAGGGCCACGGCGCGCTCGTAGTTCACGAGGACGCGGTCATCGGCATCCCGATCCGATCCGGCGATGAGCTGGTCGAGCAGCGAGAGCGTGTCACGCGGGGATCCTCCGCCCGCGCGCACGACGAGCGGCAGCACCCCGGCCTCGACGGCCACACCCTCGGTCTCGCAGAGCTCTTGGACGTACTCGAGCATCGCCGCGGGCGGGACGAGTCGGAACGGGTAGTGGTGCGTGCGCGAGCGGATCGTGCCGAGGACCTTCTCGGGCTCGGTGGTGGCGAAGATGAACTTCACGTGCGCGGGCGGTTCTTCGACGAGCTTCAGCAGGGCGTTGAACCCCTGCTGCGTCACCATGTGCGCCTCGTCGAGGATGAAGATCTTGAACCGGTCGCGGGCGGGGGCGAAGATCGCGCGCTCGCGCAGGTCGCGAGCGTCGTCGACACCGTTGTGGCTGGCCGCGTCGATCTCGACGACGTCGAGCGAACCTCCACCACCGCGACCGAGCTCGACACAGCTGTCGCACTCGCCGCACGGGGTGTCGGTCGGGCCCTGGGCACAGTTGAGGCAGCGCGCGAGGATGCGCGCCGAGGTCGTCTTGCCGCAGCCGCGCGGCCCCGAGAAAAGATAGGCGTGCCCCACCCGGTCACTGCGGAGGGCTGTCATCAGCGGCTCGGTCACCTGCGACTGCCCGATCATCTCGCCGAACGCCTGCGGGCGGTAGCGGCGGTACAGGGCTGTCGTCACTCCCCCAGCCTACGGCGTGCCTCCGACATCGCGTCCGGCGGTCTCCCCGGGCACGGCCTCCACGCGGGCGCGCGCCACCAGAACAGGTGGATGCCACCGGCGCAGGCCGATTCCGCCCGGAACGCCCTGTTCCCGCGGCATCCCCTGTTCTCGAGACGCCCCGGCGCCACCGCGTTCGAACGCGCAGATCAGGCGTCGAGGCCGACGGCCACCGGTTCGTCGTCGCTGGAGACGAGCGGGATCGACGCCGTGACGATCGGGACCGACGCCGACAGCAGCGTGCCGTCCTCGCGGACCGATCCCTCGAGCTGCCGGATCGAGGGGCGGCCCGGGATGAGCGGCCCCTGCCCGTGCAGGGCGACGCGGACCGTCTCACCCGGAGCGACGGTGTAGTCCACCCCGCGTACCGCGAACTCGACGGGGCCGCCCTCCTCTCCGGCGTGCAGCGTCAGAGCGCCGGTGGTGAGCGTGACGTTCAGCCGGGTGCCGTGCCAATGCAGCACGTACGACAGCTCGGGCCAGTCGACGGGGAGGCGCGGATCGAACGTCAATCGGCCGAAGTGATCGCGCATGCCGCCGAACCCGCTGACGAGCGCCGTCCACACGCCACCGGCCGAGGCCACGTGCACACCGTCCGCGGCGTTGTGGTGCAGGTCGCCGAGGTCGACGAACGCGGCCTGACGGAAGTACTCCAGCGCGAGGTCCTGATACCCCACTTCGGCCGCGAGGATCGACTGCACGACCGCCGACAGCGTCGAGTCGCCGGTGGTCAGCGGGTCGTAGTACTCGAAGTCGGCGAGCTTCTCGGCATCCGTGAAGTGATTGCCCTGCAGGAACAGCGCGAGCACCACGTCGGCCTGCTTCAGCACCTGGTAGCGGTAGATCACCAGGGGGTGGAAGTGCAGCAGCAGCGGGCGCTGGTCGGGCGGGGTGTTCTCGAGATCCCAGATCTCCCGCTCGAGGAACACGGCGTCCTGCGGATGGATGCCGAGCGCCGGGCTGAACGGGATGTGCATGGCCTCGGCCGCCTTCTCCCAGCGGTCGGGCTCGGAGGGGTCAAGGTTCATGCGGTCGGCCATGCGCCCGTACGCCTCGGGGTCGTTCTCGGCGAGGTCGCGGACCGTGCGCGCGGCGAAGCGCAGGTTGAACCGCGCCATGACGTTGGTGAACAGGTTGTCGTTGACGACCGTGGTGTACTCGTCGGGCCCGGTGACGCCGTGGATGTGGAACGAGTCCTCGCCATCGCCGTCGCCGTCGCTGGAGCGCCAGAAGCCGAGCGTGGACCACAGCCGCGCGGTGTCCACGGCGATGTCCACGCCCTCGCGGGCGAGGAACGCCTCGTCGCCCGTGGCCCGGACGTACTTCGCCAGCGCGAACGACACGTCGGCGTTGATGTGGTACTGCGCGGTGCCGGCGGCGTAGTAGGCCGAGGCCTCCTCGCCGTTGATCGTGCGCCACGGGAACAGGGCACCCGCCTCGTTCAGCTGGTGCGCACGCTTGCGCGCAGCGGGGAGCATCAGATACCGCATCCGCAGGGCGTTCCGGGCCCACTGCGGCGTCGTGTACGCCAGGAACGGCAGCACGTAGACCTCGGTGTCCCAGAAGTAGTGGCCGCTGTACCCCGAGCCGGTGACGCCCTTGGCCGGTACGCCCTGACCGTCGGCGCGGGCGGCGGCCTGCGCGAGCTGGAACAGGCACCAGCGCGTCGCCTGCTGCAGGTCGGCCTGACCGCCGATGCGGACGTCCGAACGATCCCAGAAGGCCGCGAACCAGTCGATCTGCCGCTCGCGGAGCGTGGCGAAACCGATCGTGCGGGCGCGGTCGACGGTGCGACGGCACCGGTCGACGAGTTCGCCCGCGGGCACGCCCCGCGAGGTGTGGTAGCTGACGAACTTCGTGATCGTCGTCGGAACGCCGGCCTTGGCCTCCACCCGGAAGACGTTCTTGGCGATGTCGGGTTCGATGAGCCAGCGCGAGGTGTACTCGTTGGCGGTGTCGACCTCGTGGTCGGCGACGACGGCCAGCGTCATGCCCGACTCGGTCACCTCGTACGACAGGGCCGACCGGTTGCCGTCCTGCCAGTATTCGCGCGGCTGGAGCACGCGATCGGTGAGCTTCTCGGTCTTGCGCGGGTCGAACCCGGTCGAGGCGGATGCCATCGGCGACCCGCCGTAGATCCCCTCGCCGTCCTGACGGTTGAGGAGCTGGTTCGACACCGTGATGGGCGCATCGGAGTTCAGCACCGTGACGGTCAGGCGCAGCATCGCGAGATGCTTCTCGTCGAACGAGACGAACCTCTCGTCCTCGATGCGCACCTCCTTGCCCGACGGGGTGACCCAGAGAAGCGTTCGGCGCAGGATCCCCTGGCGCATATCGAGCACCCGCTCGTACTCGCGCACGTCCGCCACGTCGAGCGAGAGCGGCTCGTCGTCGACGTAGACGCGCATGACCTTGGCATCCGGGGCATTGATGATCGTCTGGCCGACCTCGGCGAAGCCGTACGCCTGTTCCGCGTGGCGGATGGGGAACGTCTCGTGGAAGCCGTTGATGAAGGTGCCCTGCTCGTGGGCGAAACGCCCCTCGATGGAGTTGCCGCGCAACCCCAGATAGCCGTTGCCGACGGAGAACAGGGTCTCGGTCACGCCGGTGTCGTCGACCGAGAACTCGGTCTCGACGAGGCGCCATTCGTCGACGGGGAAACGATCGCGATCGATCATCGGTGGGCGGGCCTTCCGGTGCCGGGTGTCGGGTGGGTCGCGCGAGGCGACGGCTCAGTCTACGAACGCCTGCAGGTCGTCGACGACCACGTCCGCCCCCGCCGCGGTGAGGTGGTCGGCCCCCACGCCGCGGTCGACGCCCACCACGAGGGCGAAGCCGGCGGCGGAGGCCGAGGCGACACCGCTCGTGGCGTCCTCGACGGCGGCGGATCGGGCCGGGTCGACCCGGAGCATGCGGGCGGCCTCGGCGAACACGTCGGGCGCGGGCTTGGATGCCAGGTGGTCGCGCTCCGCGACGACACCGTCCATCACGACGGGGAACCGGTCGCGGATCCCCGCCGCCTCGAGCACCTCGACGGCGTTCTTCGAACTCGACACGACGGCGATCGGGGTGCCGGCGGCCTGCAGGATCTCCAGCAGCGCGACCGAGCCCGGGTAGGGTGCGATGCCCTCGGCGCGGAGGATCCGCGAGAACACGACGTTCTTGCGGTTGCCGACGCCGCACACGGTGTCGAGCGCGGGGTCGTCGGACGGATCGCCCCACGGCACCTCGACGTCGCGGCTGCGCAGCAGGCTCGCGACGCCGTCGTAGCGCTTCTTGCCGTCGACGTGGTCGAAGTAGTCGCGGTCGGTGTACGGCGGCTGGATGTCCCACGCCGCGAACAGCTCGTCGAACATCTCTTTCCACGCGCGCATGTGGACTTCGGCGGTGGGGGTGAGCACGCCGTCGAGGTCGAACAGGACGGCGTCGTAGGAGGTCAGGTCGGGCAGGTCACGGCTCTCGGTCACGGCGGGCTCCAGATCGCGGGCGGGACACGCGGACACGACGGTGCGCCGCTCGTCCAGCGTAGTGGCGGGTGAGGGGCGGGACGACGGTCAGGACGCGACCGACAGGGTCTGGCGGGCGATCTCGAGCTCTTCGTTGGTCGGCACGACGAGCACCTCGACGCGCGAGGAGTCCGTCGAGATCCGTCGGATGCCACGCTCTCGAGCCGCGTTCCGCTCGGGGTCGAGCTCGACGCCCGCGAACCCGAGAGTGGCCACCGCTTCGGCACGGACATCGGCCGCGTTCTCGCCGACCCCCGCGGTGAAGGAGATGACGTCGACGCCGCCGAGCTGCGCGAGGTACGCGCCGGCGTACGCGCGGAGGCGGTGGATGTAGACGTCGAACGCCAGCTGTGCGTCGGGGTCGCCCGCGTCGCACCGCGCCGTGAGGTCGCGCATGTCGGACACGCCGGCGAGGCCCACCAGGCCCGACTTCTTGTTCAGCAGCGTGTCGAGGTCGGCGATCGAGAGGTCGGCTCGGCGGGCGAGCTGGAAGAGGACGGCGGGGTCGAGGTCGCCGGAGCGCGTGCCCATGACGAGCCCCTCGAGCGGGGTGAGGCCCATGGACGTCTCGACGGAACGCCCGCCCTCAATCGCCGTCACGGACGCGCCGTTGCCGAGGTGGAACACCAGCTGCCGGAGGCTACCGAGGGGGCGCCCCAGGAACGCCGCCGCGGACTCGCTCACGAACTTGTGGCTCGTGCCGTGGAATCCGTACCGGCGGATGCGGTGCGCCTCGGCGAGCTCCCGGTCGATCGCGTACGTGTAGGCCGCCGGAGCGAGCGTCTGGTGGAACGCCGTGTCGAAGACGGCGACGTGGGGCACGTCGGGGAACGCCTTCTTCGCCGCCACGATCCCCGCCAGGTTCGCCGGGTTGTGCAGGGGTGCGAGCACGGAGAGCTCGTCGATGTTGATCTCGACCAGGGGCGTGACGAGCGTCGGCTCGAAGAACCGCGCCCCGCCGTGCACGACACGGTGTCCGACGGCGACCGGCGGACGCTCGTCGAGCGAGGGGCCGTGGGCCGCGAAGGCCTCGAGCATGACGGCGAACCCCGCGGTGTGATCGGGGATCTCGCGCTCGATGGTGGAGGTGGCATCCACGACGGTCGGCGCGGGACCGCCTGCCGGGGCGAGAGCCGCCGCCGCGACGGTGTGGGTCGCGACACCGATCCCCTCGCCGATGCGCTCGACCAGGCCCGAGGCGAGGACGCGCTCGTGCTCCATGTCGAGCAACTGGTACTTGAAGGACGACGATCCGCTGTTGACGACCAGCACGACGCTCACGCGGGGCTCCCCTGGGCCTGGATCGCGGTGATGGCGATCGTGTTGACGATGTCGTCGACGAGGGCTCCGCGCGACAGGTCGTTGATGGGCTTGTTCAGGCCCTGCAGCACCGGACCGATCGCCACGGCGCCGGCCGAGCGCTGCACGGCCTTGTACGTGTTGTTGCCGGTGTTGAGGTCGGGGAAGACGAACACCGTCGCGCGGCCCGCCACCTCGGACCCGGGCATCTTGGCCGCAGCGACGGCGGCGTCGGCCGCGGCGTCGTACTGGATCGGCCCCTCCACGAGCAGTTCGGGCGCCCGCTCGCGCACCAGCGCGGTCGCGGATCGCACCTTCTCGACGTCGGCGCCGGTGCCCGACTCGCCGGTCGAGTACGACAACATCGCGACACGCGGCTGGATGCCGAACTGTTCGGCGGTCGCGGCCGAGGAGATCGCGATGTCGGCGAGCTGCTCGCTGGTGGGGTCGGGGATCACAGCGCAGTCGCCGTAGACCAGCACACGGTCGGCGAGGGCCATGAGGAACACGCTCGACACGACCGAGACGCCGGGCGCCGTCTTGATGATCTCGAAGGCGGGGCGGATCGTGTGCGCCGTGGTGTGCGCGGCACCCGAGACCATGCCGTCGACGAGCCCGAGGTGCACCATCATCGTGCCGAAGTACGAGACGTCGGTGACGGTGTCGGCGGCCTGCGCGTAGGTCACGCCCTTGTGCGCGCGGAGGCGCGCATACTCGGTGGCGAACTTGTCGACGTGCACCGCGTCGAAGGGGCTCAGCACCTCGGCGTCACGGATGTCGATGCCGAGCTCGATCGCGCGTCCGCGCACCTCGATGGGTTCGCCGAGGATCGTCAGGTCGGCGATGCCGCGGGCGAGCACGGTCGCGGCGGCTCTCAGCACCCGATCGTCGGTTCCTTCGGGCAGCACGATGTGGCGGCGGTCGCTGCGCGAACGGTCGACGAGGCCGTACTCGAACATCAGCGGCGTGACGACGCTGGGACGCGCGACGCCCAGTTCGCGCGTCAGCAACTCGGTGTCGACGTGGCGCTCGAACATCGCCAGGGCCGTGTCGTACCGGCGCTGCGAGTCGGCGGCCAGGCGACCGCGGGTGTTCATGATGCGTACGGCCGTGTCGTAGGTGCCGAGGTCGGTCGCGATGATCGGCAGCGACGATCCGAGACCGTCGATGAGCCGCACGATCGGGTCGGGGAGTTCGAACCCGCCGTTGAGGACGACGCCCGCCAGCGACGGGAACGTTCCCGAGGCGTTGGCGAGCAACGTGGCCAGCAGCACCTCGGTGCGGTCGGCGGGGATGACGATGACGGCCGACTCCATCAGGCGCGGCAGCACGTTGACCATTGACATTCCGGCGACGACGACGCCGAGCACCTCGCGGGTCAGGAGCTCGGGATCGCCCTTGATCATCTCGCCCTCGACCGAGCGCAGCACCCCGCGCATCGAGGGGGCGATGAGGAAGCGGTCCTCCGGGAGCGCCCACACCGGCACCGTGCGTCCACGGGGCGCGCCGGCGGTGTCCACGACGTGGCGGACGGATGCCACGACCTCGTCGAGCTGATCGGGATCGGCCCGGTTGACGACGACGGCGAAGACCTCGGCACGCTCGTGCAGCAGCTCGGGCATGGCGAGCGCGGCGATTTGGCCGACTTCCTGAGGGGTGCGGGCGATGGAGAGGCCGAGCGTCTCGCCCTGCCCCTGCTGGGCGCGGCCGCCGAGGACGAGGAGCACGGGGGCGCCCAGGTTCGCGGCGATGCGCGCGTTGTAGGCGAGCTCGGCGGGGCTACCGACGTCGGTGTAGTCGCTGCCGATCACGACGACCGCATCGCACTGCGCCTCCACGGCCTTGTACCGCTCGACGATGCGGCCGAG
The DNA here is from genome assembly GCF_004022425.1 of Microbacterium enclense. Classification (GTDB taxonomy): domain Bacteria; phylum Actinomycetota; class Actinomycetes; order Actinomycetales; family Microbacteriaceae; genus Microbacterium; species Microbacterium enclense_A. The sequence continues at coordinate 7,910 of NZ_RBZY01000026.1, forward strand.
CGCCGCGTCGGCGTCGTCGCGGACGTCGTCGTAGGTGACGCCCACGCAGTCGTCGTAGTCGAGGTCGACGCCGTCGTGATCGAGCAGCATCTCGAGCACGTAGTCGCGCTCGGCGGTGGAGCGCGCGATCGGTCGGAAGACGCCGACGCGCGGACTGACGCGACTGAGGGCGTCGAGGACGCCCAGAGCCACCGTGGACTTGCCCGAGTGCCCCTCGGCGGACGTGATGTAGATGCTCTGCGTCACGGCATCCACCCTATTCGCGGGGGCCGACAGGACACGGGGGTTGCCTCGGCGTCGAGGGATCAGGACGAGAACCCTAGGCTCGCCTCGTGAGCACTTCGCCCGACCTGCCCGGCACCACCGTTCCCGACCACCGCGGCCGCACCGGCCTGCATCTCACCGGCCGCGAACTCGACCGCAATCCGCGCGTCGAGGTGACGGACGTCGAACTCCTCGCCGCGGGGTGGCACGTGCTGCGGGCGACGACGTTCCGCTACCGGGGCGACGACGGGGAATGGACCACTCAGAAGCGCGAGACGTACGACCGCGGCAACGGGGCGACGATCCTTCTGTACGACCCCGCCCGCCGCACCGTCCTGCTGACGCGCCAGTTCCGTTACCCGGTCTACGTCAACGACCACCCCGACGGCATGCTCGTCGAGACCGCGGCGGGCCTGCTCGACGACGACGACCCGGTCACCGCGATCCGCCGCGAGGCCGAGGAGGAGACCGGCGTCCGGGTCGTCGAGGTCGAGCCGGTGTTCGAGGTCTACATGAGCCCCGGCTCCGTGACGGAGCGCCTGCACTTCTTCGCCGCCGCCTACGACGGCGCGACGCGAGAGGGCGACCGCGGCGGTCTCGCCGAGGAGGACGAGGAGATCGAGATCCTCGAGTACGACATCGAGGTGGCCCTGCGGATGATCCGCGACGGCGAGATCCAGGATGCCAAGACCATCATGCTGCTGCAGTGGGCGGTGATCGACGGCCCGTTCGCTCGGCGCTGAGGCGTGGCATCCAGACGCGTCCGGGCATGAAAAGACTCTCCGCGCACCCGGCAGAGCCTGGTTACCCTTGCTACGTTTCCGTCCTGGGGGAGTTGGCCTGGATACCGCCGCGCGGAGAGCTGACTCGAGTCTACCCGACGTCGCGGAGCCTCACACCACCAGCGGGGCGAGGGCCCGCGCGGTCGGCCCGAGCGTGTCGATGACCTCCGCGGGGTCGTCGACACGGTGTCGGGCTCCGGAGAACCCCACCGCCCCGACCGTGACGCCCCGGTCGTCCCGCAACGGGAGGGCGAGGCACCCGGTGGTCGGCACGAGTTCGCCGCACTGCCGCGTGACACCGAAGCGACGCAGATCCGCCGCGACAGCGGCATCCGGGATCCGCCCCTCCGCCACGAGCAGCATCCGGCCGAGGGCGTAGCGGGCGGGCTCGCGGACGAGGCGGTCGACATCGGTGAGCGGGAAGTCGGGGTCGGCGTCCAGCACCACGACCCTCCCGTCGACGAACAGCACGACGTGTACTCCCCCGCGGACGGCGCGCCGCGCCTCGGCGAGGAGCGCCCGCGCGGCCCCGGGCAGACGCACTGGCGCCGCGATCACTCCGGCCAGCTGCGCGACGCGGGCGCCGAGCGCGAAGCCGGACAGGTCGGGGGTGCGGACGAGGTACTCGTCCTCGACGAGAAGGTTCAGCAGCCGGTACGTCGTCGCCCGCGCCAGGCCCAGCTCGGTCGAGATGCGCTGGGCGCTCACCCCCGCGCCCAGGTGCGCCACGGCCTCCAGCACCGCCAGCGCGGAGCGGACCGCCCCCGGTTGGCGCGCGGCGAGTCCCGGCGGTTCAGGCATCGGACCGCCGTCCCGGCGGGGCGACTCCCCCGAGCACCTGCGCGGCCACGGGTTCGTCGTACGCCCCGATCGGGTGCGCGCGCGGGCGTGTCCCCACGACGGCGATGCCCGCACCGGCGAGCAGGGTCGCCGCCGCGACCGACGCCAGCGCGACGAGGTCGGACCCGACGACGAGGAACGCGACCAGCGCGGCGGTGAGCGCGACGGCCGACACCACCGCGACGATCGCCGGCGCGACGGTCAGCTCGCCGATGCGTCGCAGGAAGACGGGGGCGGCGACGCAGACGAGCACGTACGCGACGATGTAGCCCGTCGCCCCGACGGCGAGCGTCGCCTGCATGGCCTCGCGCGCATCGACCCCGGCGAGAGCGAGCACCAGGGGAACGCCCCCGACGACCGGCAGGGCCGCCGCGATCGCGGCGATCGGCGTGCCCAGCCGCGGGTGGGTGCGTCCCAGACGCGCCGGCAGCACCCCGTCGCGGCTCATGGCGAACAGCACCCGGACCAGCGCGGTCATCGTGCCGATCGCGCACGCCAGGAAGGATGCCGCGATGCCGAGGTCGGCGGCCACTCCCCACGGGCCGAGTCCGAAGGCCCCCGCGAGGTCGTTGACGGGCGACGCGCTGGCGGCGAGGTCGAGGCCGAGCGCGTGAAAACCCGAGACCTGGGTGACGGCGGCCAGGACGTAGACCGCCCCGCTGATGACCACGGTGCCGGTGATCGCGCGGGGGACGTTGCGCAGCGGCGCCACCGACTCCACGCCGAGCGTGGCAGCGGACTCGAACCCCACGAACGCGGTGAGCGCGACGACCGCACCCGCCGCGAGCGCAACGGGATCGAAAGGACCCGGCGTGAGCGTCGAGAGAACGTCGCTCGGGCCGATGAGAACCAGCAGTACCGACAGCAGCGCCACGATGAGCGCCACCGAGATCGCCTCGACGACGAGCGCGACCCGGGCTGACAGACGGATGCCGGAGACAAGCACCGCCGCGACGAAGGCGACCTCGCCCAGGAGCGCCAGCGACACGGTGACACCGCGGTCCACGCCCGGCCACGCCGCCCCGAGAAGGTAGCTCAGGTAGTAGGCGCCGCCGAGGAGCGCGAACATCGCGATCGCTGCGTAGCCGATGACGATCGCGGCGCCCGCGGCCAGGCCCGCGCGCTCCCCCAATCCGCGGGCCGTGTAGGTGTACAGCCCGCCGGCGGCGGCGAAGCGACGCGCGAACTGCGACACGGTGCGGGCGACGGCGAAGCTGAGGATCCCAGCGGCGACGATCGCGGCCACCGCGGCACCCGGCGCGACCCCCGCGACGAGCAGGACGACCGTGGTCGCGGCCGCCGCCGGGGCGACCGCGGCGACGGACTGCGCGGCGAGATCGACGATGCCGATGCTGCGGCGTTCGAGTCCGTGCAGCGGTGATCGCTCGCCGAAGCCGGCGACGGGCGTGGGCCGGGCGATGGCGCGGGCAAGTGCGGTCATGGTGCTCCCCGTGTGCTCGGGGCGACCGTACGCCCCGGCCGTTGCACCGGCGAGACACCGATGTTTCACGCGCGTGTCCGCGACTGGGACGCCACGGCCCGCGGTGTCTCAGTCCGCGCGCACGCACTTTCACGCCGGCCACATCGAGGCGCAACGCGGCGGGAGGAACCTCGGACGCACACCCGACCTCCGAAAGGCTCCGACATGACCCAGCTCGAATCGAAGGGAGCCGCCGCAGCGCCCTCGCGCACCCTCCGCGGCTCCCTGGGCGTCACGGCGATCATCTTCATGGTCGTCGCCGCCGCCTCGCCGCTCACCGTCGTCGGCGGCGCCGGCCCCCTCGGCATCCTGATCGGCAACGGCGTCGGCTACCCGACGCTGTACGCGGTCAGCGCCGTCATCCTCCTCCTGTTCGCCGTGGGGCTGGCCGCGATGACGCGCCACGTGCCGCGGCCGGGCGCCTTCTTCACCTACATCGGCTACGGCCTGGGCCGCCCATCGGGTCTTGCCGCGGCGTGGACGGCGATGCTGACCTACACGACGATCCAGGTCGCGGTGTACGGCTACATGGGCTATCTCCTCGAGATCACCGTCGTCTCTATCGGGGGGCCTGACCTGGCGTGGTGGCTGTACGCGCTCGCGACGGTGGGACTGGTCGGCATCCTGGGCTACCGCCACATCGACCTCTCGAGCAAGGTGCTCGGCGTGCTGCTGGTGGCCGAGGTCGCGATCGTGCTGGTGCTCGTGGCCGCGGTCGTCATCGACGGGGGCCCCGAGGGGCTCAGCCTCGCGCCCTTCGAGCCGGCCAACGTTCTCAGCGGGTCGCCGGGCGTGGGCCTGATGTTCGCGATCGCCGCCTTCATCGGGTTCGAGGCCACCGCGATCTTCCGCGACGAGGCACGCGACCCCGACCGTACGATCCCCCGCGCCACCTACGGCGCCGTCATCGGCATCGGCATCTTCTACACGCTCTCGACCTGGGGTCTGATCATGGCGTGGGGTCCGGGCGGCATCATGGCGGCGGCGGCCGAGAACCCCGCGACGCTCATGCTCCGCACCGTGGCGATCTATCTCGGCACGGTCGGCGAGGTGCTCGTGAACGTTCTGCTGCTGACGTCGATGTTCGCGTGCGTGCTGTCGTTCCACAACGTCCTCACCCGCTACCAGCACGCGATGTCGAGCGCGGGCGTCCTCCCCGACCGCCTCTCGGGCGTCCACGCCCGCCACCTGTCGCCGCACGCATCGTCGCTCGTGCAGACGGCGACCGCCGGCATCCTGCTCGCCGTCTTCGCGCTCCTCGGGCTCGATCCGCTCCTGCAGGTGTTCACCTGGCTCTCGGGCGTCGCGACCGTCGCCATCGTGGCACTCATGGCCGCCACCTCGATCGCCGTCATCGTGTACTTCGCCCGCAACCGCGCCGACCGCCGTCCATGGAACACCGTCATCGCCCCGGCCCTCGGCTTCCTCGGTCTCGCAGTGTCGGCAGTGGTGATCGTGGCCTACTTCCCGGTCATGGTCGGCGACGTCGATGCGGACGGCGCGCCGACGTACGGCGCGGTGACCTGGGCCCTGCTCGCCCTCGTCGTGATCGTGCCGCTGTTCGGTTACGCCCAGGCCGCCTGGATCCGTCGTCGCCGCCCCACCGCCTACGCCAAGCTCACCGACGCGATCGCCGGCTGACCACTCCGTCCCCCACCCGCTCCACCCAGGAAGACACCATGACCCTCACCGATCCCGCCGTCTCCGCCTACACCGCGCCGGAGTCCCCCGCACACCCGCTCGGCTCGCTGACGCCCGCCGAGATCACCGCCGTCCGCGCGATCGTCGCCGGGCTCGACGGCGTCGACGAGGCGACCCGCTTCGCCTACGTCGGCCTCGAGGAAGCACCCAAGGGCGAGGTGCTGGCGTGGGAGCGCGGCGAGGCACCCGCTCCCGAGCGCCGCGCCCGCGTGCAGCTGCTGAACCTGCGCACCGCCCACTCCCTCGACCTCGTCGTCTCGCTCGCCACCGGCGCGGTCCTGCGACGAACCGAACTCGACGGCTCCGACGGGCAGCTTCCGATCCTGGATGCCGAGTTCGAAGAAGTCGGCGTGATCGCGAACGAGAGCGCCGAGTGGGTCGCCGCCCTCGCCGCACGCGGCCTCACCACCGCCGACGTCGTACTCGTGCCGTTGTCGGCGGGGCACTACGGCTACGAGAACGAGGCGGGCCGCCGCATCCTCCGCACCTTCGCGTTCCGTCAGGACCACCCCGCCGACCACCCGTGGGCGCACCCCGTCGACGGGCTCACCGCCTACATCGACGTCGCCGCCCGATCGGTGACCGAGATCGTCGACACCCCCGGCTTCGCGGTACCCGAGACCCACGGCAACTTCGACGACCCGGAACTGCAGGGGCCGCCGCTGGAGGGCCTGAAGCCCATCGTGATCACCCAGCCGGAGGGGTCGAGCTTCACGGTCGACGACGAGCACGTCACGTGGGGCGAGTGGGACCTGCGCATCGGCTTCGATACGCGCGAGGGCCTCATCCTCCGACAGCTCTCGTTCGCCGGGCGGCCCGTGATGTACCGCGGGTCCATCAGCGAAATGGTCGTCCCGTACGCCGACCCGGCTCCGAACCGCTTCTGGCAGAACTACTTCGACACCGGCGAGTACCTGTTCGGCCGCTACACGAACGAGCTCGAGCTCGGATGCGACTGCGTGGGCGACATCACCTACGTCGACGCCGTGCTCTCGGACGAGAACGGGATGCCGCGGACCATCCGCAACGCGGTCTGCATGCACGAGGAGGATTTCGGCTCCCTCTGGAAGCACAGCGACATCTTCACCGGCTCCAGCGAGGTCCGCCGGGCCCGCCGCCTGGTCATCTCGTTCTTCACCACCGTGGGCAACTACGACTACGGCTTCTACTGGTACCTCTACCTCGACGGCACGATCGAGTGCGAAGCCAAGCTCACCGGCATCCTGTTCACCTCCGCCTACCCGGGCGAGGACTACCCCTTCGCGTCCGAGGTGGCGCCGGGCCTGGGCGCGCCGTACCACCAGCACCTTTTCTCGGCGCGGCTGGACATGACCGTCGACGGCGTCGCGAACGTCGTCAACGAGATCGACGCGGTGCGCCTGCCGATCTCGGCCACGAACCCGGCCGGCAACGCGTTCACGAAGAAGGTGACGCCGATCGCGAGCGAGAAGGTGTCGGGCCGCGTCGCCGACGGCGCGGTCAACCGCGTGTGGCAGATCGCCTCGACCGAGAAGACCACCGAGCGCGGACAGGCGACCTCGTACGTGCTGTTCCCGACCGAGACGCCGGTGCTCCTGGCCGACGACGCGTCCTCCATCGCCGCGCGCGCCGCCTTCGCGACGAAGAACCTCTTCGTCACGAAATACGACCCGGCCGAGAGGTACGCCGCGGGCGACTTCGTCAACCAGCACCCGGGCGGAGCCGGCATCCCGGATTTCATCTCCGGCGACGAGCCGCTCGTGGGCGAGGACGTCGTGCTGTGGCACACGTTCGGCCTCACGCACTTCCCGCGCAACGAGGACTGGCCGGTGATGCCCATGGACTACGCCAAGTTCACGCTCAAGCCGTACAACTTCTTCGAGCGGAACCCCGTGCTGAACGTCCCGGCGCCCGAGAGCACGCACTGCTCGCCGGCGGCACACGCCACCGGTCGCGGCGACGACGGGCACGCGGCGCACGGACACGACGGCGCGCACCACTGCTGAGTCGATGAGCGAGATCCTCCACCTGTGGGCGGTCGCCCCCGCCGCGATCGGAACGTGCTGTCTGGCCGCCGATCGCGCGCGGGTGCGGCCGCCCGAGGTCGTGGCATCCGTGCTCATACTCCTGGCGATGCTGGATGCCGGGCTCTGGGGGCTCGTCGCGCCCGTCTACTGGACGGCCCTCCTGCTCGTCGCGGCGGTGAGTCTGGCGTTCTGGCGGCGGCCGCGACAGCGCCGGGCCGTACCGGTCCCGGCAGTCATGACCCTCCACACCGCACTCGGCCTCGTCGCGATGGCCACGTTGTCGCTGACGATGGGGGCGCACTGGTCACCGTCGGGGCACGCGCACGGCGTCGCTCTCGCGCCCGTCCTCGCGGGCGGGGCCCTGGGCTACGTCGCCGCCTCGGTCGCCGTGATGCGCCGGATGCCGGCGCGCCTGGACCGCGCGCAGATCACCGCGATGGCGGCATCCGTGGTCCTCATGGCGATCGCGGGACTGTGACCCCGCCCCTTCAGCCCCTCAGCGCGAGCGCCGCGGCACCGAGGAGCGGACCATCGCCGTCGAGTCCCGACGCGACGACGCGGCAGCGTCGCGCGTAGGCGTGCACGGCGGCGTCCCGCACCGCGGCGCGCACGAGGTCGACGTAATCGTCGGCGACCTTCGCAAAGCCTCCCGCGATCGCGACGGCCTCCAGGTCGCACAGCGTGGCGGCAGCGGCGATGGCCTGACCGACCGCGCGCGCCGAGCGGCGGACAGCGGCGACGGCGACCTCGTCGCCCGCGCGGTACGACGCCGCGAGGTCGAGACCGGTCTCGCCCTCCCAACCCTGCGACCGGGCCCACGCCACCGAACCGGGGCCCGCGGCGACGGCCTCGAGCGTCGCGGCGGCGGGGTCGCCGTCGATCGCGCGGACGAAGGTCTGCCCGAGGTGGCCGGCATTGCCGGTGGCGCCGGAGACGGGACGGCCACCGAGGACGAGCCCGCCCCCGACGCCGGTCGACACGACGATCGCCATCGCGTTGTCGATCCCGACGAGGGCTCCGCGCCAGTGCTCGGCGAGGGCGATGCACGTGCCGTCGAGCGCGAGGGTCAGCGGAGCGTCGACCAGGTCGCCCAGCACCGCGTCGATCTCGAGGCCTTCCGCCCGCGGAAGGTTCAGCGGCGACACCGACCGCGCGGGAAGGTCGACGGGTCCGGCGCTGCCCACACCGATGGCCGCGACGCGGACGTCCGGCACGGCGGAGAGCGCCTCCGCGGCAGCCGCGCGGATGTTCGCCGCGATGCCCTCACGGCTGGTCTCGCGTCCGGTCGGGCGGCGCGCGACGCTCGCACGCAGCACCTGCCCCTCGGCGGTGACGACGGCGGCATCCACCTTCGTCCCGCCGATGTCGACGGCGAGCACGGGGGCGGCAGCGGTCATGTCGGTCTCCTCGGGTCGCACCGAAGGCCGATCCTACGGCCGTCGCGCACCTGAGCACCTGCCGCATTCCGGCCCGGGGCTCGGTCGCGCAGGTTACGATCAGGTCACGGCGGCCACGACGCTCCTCCGCCGCAGTGCGACACGAGGGATGCCATGGACGAGACCGTGATGCCCGAGGCGACCCCGCGGCTCCGCCGCCCCGACGCGCCCTCGCCCCGCGGCGAGGCGGACGACCGGTTGGACGCCGCGTCCTTCGCCCGGCTCACGGAGCGCATCATCGCGTCGATGTCGCGCGTGATCGACGGCAAGCCCGACGCGGTGCGCAGCGCCCTCATCGCGCTCCTCGCGGAGGGGCATCTCCTCATCGAGGACGTGCCCGGCGTCGGCAAGACGATGCTCGCGCGGGCTCTGGCCGCCACGATCGACGCCGACGTGCGTCGCATCCAGTTCACGCCCGATCTGCTCCCCGGCGACATCACGGGCGTGTCGGTGTTCAACCCGGTCGAGCGTCGTTTCGAGTTCACGCCGGGCGCGGTGTTCGCGCACATCGTCATCGCGGACGAGATCAACCGGTCCTCGCCCAAGACGCAGTCGTCCCTGTTGGAAGCGATGGAGGAGCACCAGGTCACCGTCGATGGTCGCACCCACGTGCTCCCGTCCCCGTTCCTCGTCGTCGCAACGCAGAACCCCCTGGAGATGGAAGGCACGTACGCCCTTCCCGAAGCGCAGCGCGACCGCTTCCTGCTGCGCATCTCGATGGGATACCCGGATGCCGCGGCCGAGACGCTCATGCTCCGCCAGCGCGACGCCGTGAACCCGCTCGACGCGCTGACCCCGGTGGTCTCCGCCCGCCAGGTCACGGCGATGATCGCCTGGGCCCGCGGAGTGCACGTGGCCCCCGCGCTCGAGGAGTACGCCGTCGCGCTGGCGCAGGCCACGCGCAGCCACCCGGACATCCGGCTCGGCGCCAGCCCCCGCGCGACCCTCCAGCTCGTCCGCGCCGCGAAGGTGCGGGCAGCGCTCGACGGGCGCGCGTACGTCATCCCCGACGACCTCACGGCGCTGCTCCTGCCCGTCTTCGCGCACCGCGTCATCGCGAACCGGTCGGCCGCGGGAGGACGCGCGGGCGCCGTCGTCGTGACCGACGCCCTGGAACGGATCGCGGCGAGCGTGCGCGTGCCGCTGGCCCAGCGAGCGTGATGGCGCCGTGAGGGAGCGGTGGCCGCTGACCCTGCGCGGCACCGGTGCGCTCGTTCTCGCGGTGGTCGCATTCGTCGTGGCGCAACAGGCCGCGATCCCCGAACTGCTGTACTTCGGAGTCCTCATGCTCGCGCTCGTCGTGTGCGCGGCGATCAGCGCTCTCGTCGTCCGCGCCACGGGAGACGTCGTCCGCACCGTCTCGCCGGAGGTCGCCGAGGTGGGCGGGATCGCCGAGGTCCGTCTGTCGGTGCGCGTCAGCACGCCGCTGCCGACGCTGCCGGGCCGGTGGTCCGACGCGCTGCCGACCGGGATCGAGGGGCGCGCCGAGGGCGCGTTCCCGGCCGCGGCGTCCACGCTCCGCCGCGCGGGGGCACCCGTGCTGCTGAGGTACGAGATGAACGGGGCGGTGCGTGGCATCCATTCGGTGGGCCCTCTGCGCGTGTCCACGACCGATCCGTTCGGAGTGATCCGTCGCCGCTTCGCGGTCGGTCGCCCCACCGAGGTGACGGTCGCACCGACGATCGTGGAGCTCGGACCACTGCCGTCCTCACCCGGCGAGGCGGGAGGCACGCGCCAGAGCAGCGCCCTGCAACTGGGTCAGGGCGCGGACAACCTCGTCGCCCGCCCCTACGCCCCGGGGGATTCGATGCGGCGCATCCACTGGCGCGCAACGGCTCACCGCGACACCCTCATGGTGCGCCAGGAGGAGCAGGAGTCCAGTCCCGCCGCGACGGTCGTGCTCGACCGCGCGCTCTCGCGCTGGTCGCCCGCGGCCGGCGAGACTCCCGGGCGCGACCGCGCGTTCGAGACCGCGATCTCGGTCTGCGTCTCGGCGGTCGCCCGTCTCGTGCACGAGGGCTACACCGTCGACGTGGTCGACAGCGACGGCGAACTCCTCGCAGACCCCGTCGAGGGCGGAGAGGATGCCGAGGCCCGCGGGCTCGCGGCGTCCTTCGCGACCCTGCGGGCTCGGCCCGACGGCCCGTCGCGCCGCATCATCCCGGCGGCGACCACGGCGATGCTCGGTCCCGTCGTCGTCGTCACCGGACGCGTCGCACACGACGATCTGTCGGCCCTGCGCGCCGCCGCGCCCCGCTCCGCACTCGCGGTGCTCGTGGCCGTGGCGGAGGACACGGTCGGTCTCGAGGCCGCGACGACGGGCTGGCACGCGACCACGCTCGCGCCCGGAGGCGATGTCGCGCAGGCGTGGGACCGCGCGATACGACCGGAGGACGCCCGTGTCGGTGCGTGAGGCGGGAACCTCGGCGCCGGTGCGCCGGCGACGTGACCTCGCCCTGCTGTCCCTCGGTGTGTTCGCGGGGATCGTCGCCGCTCTGCTGCCGGTGTTCTCCGTCATCGCGCCCGGGAGCTGGACCGCGGGAGCGCTTGTCGCCGCCGCGGCCGTCCTGGCCAGCGGCCTCGCCGTGCGGTTCTCGCGGCTGCCCGCGCTCGCGGCCACGGTCGTCGAGCTCATCGTCGGGGTGCTCCTGCTCACGGCGCTCTTCGGACGCGGGACGGCGGCCCTGGGGGTCATCCCCACGCCGGCGACGATCGCGTCCGTTCCGACTCTGTACGCCGCGGCATCCGAGGAGATCCGGCTGGGGGTCGCCCCGGTCGAGCCCGCCACCGGACTGGCTTTCGTCCTCGTCGCCGCGATCGCCGGTCTGGCCATCGTGCTCGACCACGTGGTCCTGACGGCGCGGATGCCGCTGCTGGGCGGCGTCGGGCTCGTCGCGGTCTCGCTCATCCCGACGATCGCCATCCCCGCCGCGGTCGACGTGCCCGCGGTGCTGGTCCTCGCCGCCACGGTGCTCTTCCTCCTGCGCGTGGACGTGCGCTCCCGCACCCGATCGACCGCTCCGCCCCGCAGCCGCAGCACGCGCGCGCAGGGTGCCTCGGCCACCGCGCTCGGGATCGCCGCCGCGGCCGTCGTCGTGACGCTCGTCGCCGTCCCGCTCCTGCCTCAGCCCGGCCTGCGGTTCGCCTCCGGCACCGGAGCCGGATTCGGAACGACGATCAACCCCACCCTCGAGCTCGGCAACGACCTGCGTCAGCCGCGCGAGATCGACGTGCTCACGGTCACCACCACCGGCCCCTCGGCACCGTACCTGCGGGCGGTCACGCTGTCGCAGTTCGACGGAGCCGTCTGGCAGCCCGACACGGGCGACAGCGTGACGGTGCCGGGCGACGGCCCCGTGTTCGATCCCGTTCCCGTGGACGGCGACATCGCGCTGGCCGACTGGACCACGAACGTCACGGTGGGCGAGCTCGACAGCCCGTGGCTCCCCGTGCCCTACCCCGCATCCACCGTCACCGGCCTCGAGGGAGAGTGGCTCGGTCTGCCGTCGAACCGGACGATCGTGTCGCGCTCCGGGTCGTCGCGCAACCAGGACTACGAGGCCGAGGCGATCGTGCCGCGCCCCACGCTCGAGCAGATCCGCTCGCGTCCGGTCGGAGGAGACGAACTCGGCGACGCGGTGAGGGAGCTCCCCGCGGACGTACCGGCCATCATCGGCGAGACCGCGCGAAGCGTCACCGCCGACGCGCAGTCGCCCTACGACGCTCTGGTGGCGTTGCAGAGCTGGTTCCGCAGCAGCCAGTTCCGCTACTCCCTCGACGCCCCCGTCGACGCGGGGTTCGACGGGGCCGGAATGGATGCCGTCGCCCAGTTCCTGCAAGAACGCACCGGCTACTGCGTCCACTTCGCCTCGGCTTTCGCGGTCATGGCGCGCACGCTCGACATGCCCTCCCGCATCGTCGTCGGCTACCTCCCCGGGACGCGCTCCGGGTCCGTCGAACAGACCGGCACGACCGAGTTCACGGTCACCTCCAGCCAGCTGCACGCGTGGCCCGAGGTGTACTTCCGCGGCATCGGCTGGGTGCCCTTCGAGCCGACCAACAGCCTCGGCGTGCCTACGACCTTCGCCTCCGGAACGACCACCGGCGCGCCCGGAGCGACCACCGCACCCGACCAGCAGGATGCCGCGACCCCCGGCGCCGCCGCGACGGACGCCCCTCAGCTCGGCGATCAGGACGGCCCCGGGGCTGCGGCCACCGGCTCGGGGGCGGCGGCCGCGCAGACCCCGGCGGGCGTTCTCCTGACCCTCGGCGGCGTCGTGCTTCTCCTGCTGCTCGCCGCTCCCGCGACGCTGGCCGCCCGACGCCGGCGCTCGCGTGCGCGGCTCGTCCGCGCGGGCGACGCCGTCGCGGCCTGGGCCGAGATCCGCGCGTACGCGGTGGACCTCGGCATCCCCGCCCCGGATGCGGAGTCGCCGCGCGCGTTCGCGGCCCGCCTCGTCGAGGTCCACGGGGTGGATGCCGACGACATCGGGCTCGTGCGGGACGCGCTGGAACACGCGATCTACGCCGAAGACGACGCGCGGTCGGGCGACGCCACGGTGCTCGCGGCGGCGGTGGACCGCGTCCGCGCACGCCTGCGCAGTGGGACGTCCGCGGTGCGGCGCGCGCTGGCGGTGGTGCTCCCCCGCTCCCTCACGATGCGCGAGCAGTCGGCCGCGGTCGAGGTGCGGGATCGAGTCGGCTGACCGACGGCGAGAGCCCCGCCCGAACTCTGGTTCGGACGGGGCTCTCCGTGGCGGAAGTGACAGGATTTGAACCTGCGAGGCGAGTTACCCCGCCTACATGGATTCCAGCCATGCTCCTTAGGCCGCTCGGACACACTTCCAACAGTCGATCTTACACGGCGGCGGGTGCGTCCCCACGCCGCGGCAGCGCCCGGAGGCTGCGGCGTCACCAGCCGCCGTCCCGCACCGTCAGCGCTCGGCCAGCTGAGCGAGGAACTCGTCGGCGGCGGCGAGCTGCCGGCGCAACCCGTCGCGGCGTGTGATCGCCTCTTCCCGGATGCCATCGAGCCGGGCCCGCAGATCGTCGTCCTGGGGCGCGGCAACCAGCCCGTCGACCACGGCGAGCAACTCCCCCATCTGCTCGAGCGAGTACCCCAGCGGCTTCATCCGACGGATGAGGAGCAGACGGGATTCGTCGTCCGCCGTGTACAGCCGGAATCCGCCCTCCGATCGCGCGGACGGTCGAAGGAGACCGATCTCGTCGTAATGCCGAAGTGTGCGGATCGATAGTCCCGTGCGCTCGGCGAGTTCGCCGATCTGCATCGGCCGGACCTGGTCCATGGCATCCCCGATCCCGTAAACCTCTCGTTACGGTAGAGTTTGACGGTCGCGCTCGCGACCCCTCGATTCTCCCCCACCCCTCCGGAGTCCCCGTGACCGACGTCCGCGCGCGCTCGCGCCCCGAGCCCACCGTCCTGCAGGCGCTGCGCTCGCCCCGATTGCTCACCCGTGAGATTCTCGCGGGCCTCGTCGTCGCGATCGCCTTGATCCCGGAGGCCATCGCGTTCTCGATCATCGCGGGCGTGGACCCGCGGTTGGGACTGTTCTCGTCGTTCGTCATCGCGGTCGCGATCGCATTCCTCGGCGGGCGCACCGCGATGATCAGCGCCGCCACGGGAGCGATCGCCCTCGTCATCGCGCCCGTGGCCCGGGAGCACGGGGTCGACTATCTGCTCGCGACCGTGATCCTCGGCGGCCTCCTCCAGGTCGTCTTCGGGCTCCTCGGTGTGGCGAAGCTCAGGCGCTACATCCCCCGCAGCGTGATGGTCGGGTTCGTCAACGCGCTCGCGATCCTGATCTTCATCGCCCAGGTGCCGCAGCTCATCGGGGTGCCGTGGATGGTCTACCCCCTCACCGCGGCGGGCCTGGCGATCATGTACCTCCTGCCGCGCCTGACCCGGGCCGTGCCTGCGCCGCTCGTTGCCATCGTGCTCCTGACGGGCGCGGCGGTCGTGTTCGGTATCTCGGTGCCGACGGTGGGAGATCAGGGCGCGCTGCCCGAGAGCCTGCCGGTGCTGCTCCTACCGGACGTCCCCCTCACCGTCGAAACGCTCGCGATCATCTTCCCGTTCGCTCTCGCCATGGCCGTGGTCGGTCTCCTCGAATCCCTCATGACCGCCGCGCTGGTCGATGAGATCACCGACACCCCGTCGTCGAAGACGCGGGAGTCCCTCGGGCAGGGCACAGCGAACGTGCTGTCGGGCCTCTTCGGCGGGATGGGCGGCTGCGCGATGATCGGTCAGACCATGATCAACGTGAAGGCGTCGGGGGCGCGCACGCGCATCTCCACGTTCCTCGCCGGAGTGTTCCTCCTCCTGCTCGTCCTCGTGTTCGGCGATGTCGTCGCGATCATCCCCATGGCCGTGCTCGTCGCGGTCATGATCGTGGTCTCGATCGCCACGTTCGACTGGCACAGCATCCGCCCGTCCTCCGTGCGACGCATGCCGCTGAGCGAGACGACCGTCATGGTCGCCACCGTTGCGGTCACCGTCGGGACGCACAACCTCGCCATCGGCGTCGGAGTCGGAGTGATCGTCGCCGCGGTCCTGTTCGCCCGACGCGTCGCCGGTGTGACGCGGGTGCACCGGGAGCTCGACGGCGACACCGCCCGCTACCGAGTGGAGGGCGAGCTGTTCTTCGCCTCGAGCCACGATCTCACCACGAAGTTCGCGTATCACCGCGACCCGGGCCACGTCGTGATCGACCTGTCCGGCTCGCACGTCTGGGACGCCTCGACGGTGGCCGCCCTCGACGCCGTGCAGACCCGGTACGCCCGCCTCGGTACCAGCGTCGACATCGTCGGGATGAACGTGCCGACCGCGCGCATCCACGGCCGTCTGACCGGAACGCTCGGAGGGCACTGAGCCCGCAGGACGCGTCAGGAGCGCAGCGTCGTGGACGGCGTCTCGCCGAATTCACCGCGGTACATCGCGG
Source organism: Microbacterium enclense (assembly GCF_004022425.1). Taxonomy (GTDB): domain Bacteria; phylum Actinomycetota; class Actinomycetes; order Actinomycetales; family Microbacteriaceae; genus Microbacterium; species Microbacterium enclense_A. The sequence continues at coordinate 23,378 of NZ_RBZY01000026.1, forward strand.
CGAACCGTCCCAGGTTCGAAAAGCCCCACCGGGCAGCGATCGCGGCGACCGTCTCCACCGAGGGGTCGGCCGCGCGCAGCTCCGCGCGGGCGGCATCCAGTCGCACCCGTCGGACGTACTGCATCGGCGTGCGCCCGGTGGCCGTGCGGAAGGCGTACTGCAGCCCGCGCGGCGACAGACGAGCGGCCTGGGCGATGTCGGCCAGTGCGATGGGCCCGGTGGCGTGGGCGTCGATGTATGCCTTGGCCCGCCGGACCGGAGCCGGCAACGCCCGCGCCGGCCGCCCCGCGGCGAGCGCTTCCGTGAAGGTCGATGGGAAGGTCATGAGCGACGCCTCGAGCAGGAGCGAGCGCACCTGCTGTTCGACGACCGGCGACCGTTCCGGAGAACGCAGCAGCACGTCTCGGCCGTACTCCCACGTGCGCGTCCAGTAGCGCAGGCGCTGTTCCGACAGCGGGACGTGCCCCGTCAGTCGCACCCGGAGAGCATCGTCGCCGGAGATCCGACGCGCGGCCTCGTCGACCTCGCTGCGTGCGAAGGACAGCGCCGTTCCCGCGATCCGACCCGAGAAGGCGATCTCGATCGGACGCTCGGTGACGACGAACGGAACGGCGGTGTCGATGCGTTCCCGGCGGTAGGTCGCGCGGATGCGCGGGCCGGCGATCCGCCCGACGATCATCTGATCGCCCGGGTCGGACTCGGTGACCATCGTCGATCCGACGGTGTAGTCGCAGAAACCGAAGCCGGGATCCGCGGCACCGTGGAAGACGAAAGCGGGTTGAATACCTTCGGCGCGTGAGATGCGTGCCCCCGGTATGACCGTCTGCCACATCTCCTCGACCGTGCCGGCATCCCTGGTTTCGACGTGCGTATGCTCCACGGGGATTTCATAGGTTCGGACTGCCGAAATCGGATAGACCGTTGCGTCCCTGAGCGAATTGTGCGACGGAACCGGTACCACGGCGGACGAACATGCAGTACTTTCCCCCGGCAGGCCGGATAATCGAGGAAGTCGCCGCCCCCGCCGCGCGCTCACAGACGGGATCCCTCATGCCATTCCGCACCACCGCCACACTGCAGACGTGGATCGACGACTTCCGTGCGCTCGGCTACGACGACGCCGGCATTCTGAGGGTCATCCCCCAGGACAGCGAGGACGACTCCGACACGGGCCTCATCGCCGCTCGCCTGCGCTCCGTGTCGACGACGTTCTACGTGGCACCCGATACCGAGCCGGGGTCGACCGGATGGGCCGTGACGTTCGAACCGCGCGAGACCGCCGCACCGCTCGGCTCGGCGCGCGTGCTGGCCCTCTCGGGCGAGTTGGCGATGCTCTCGGCCCTGTGCATGTTCCTCCAGGCGCGCGCTCAGGCCTTCCTCGACGGCCGTTCCTGACGCCGATCCCGCTCCTGCTCGAGGTGCGCGGCTCTCTGCGAGGTTCAGCGGGAGGCGGTGCCAGCGGCCGTCAGTCGCCGAAGCACGTCCGCAACCGCGGACGCGTCCGCGGGCTCGAGCTCGGCGATCGCCGACTCCACCGCGGCGTCGAACGCGCGGAGCGAGCACCAGGGTGCCGCGTCCAGGTCGACGATTGCGGTGATGTGGTTCACCCGGCGGTCTTCCGTATCGAGGTCGCGGCGGACCGTGCCGCGCTGCACCAAGCGGTCGATGAGAGTGGTGACGCCGGCCGAGGTGATGCCGAGGTGATCTCGCACGTGTGACGGTCGCGCGCCCGGATTCGCCGCGATGAACAGCAGAGCCTTCGCGTCCAGCTCGTTGAGCGAGAGAGCGCGACGCGCCTCCGCCATGGCGGAGCAGCGCGCTTCGTCGTAGCCCAGGAGCGCGGTTCCGAGAGCGGACCCCGCACCCGGTTCCGTCGACGAGTCGGAAAAGTTCTGCACGACCCCCGATCGTACTGGCGCCAGCTCTGCGGCGCCGACCCCCGCGCCGGGGAAGAGGGCGTGTTTCACCACTGCCGGGACCGTGTGCGCGGTGAGCCGGGCCGGTGCGCGCGTTGCACGCCGATGCGCCCGGCGCAAGGGTCACGCGTCGCCGGCCGATCCGCCCGTATACCGGACGTCCCCCCAACAGCAGGACGGAAGGAGCGACCATGTCGCAATTCACCGCTTCGGACGACGGAGGCGCCGGCGTGACCGCGAAAGCGGGAACCGCCGCGCAGGAGGCGTCCGACGTGACGGCCACCGTCGGACACGAAGCCGCGGGCGTCGCACGCACGGGCAAGGAAGAGATCACGGCGGTCGCGGGCGAGGCCAAGACCCAGATCACGCAGCTCTTCGCCCAGACCGGCCGAGAGCTGTCCGATCAGGCCGCCAGCCAGCAGCAGCGTCTCGCCGCCGGTGCCAGCGCCTTCGGCGACGACCTCTCCCGGATGGCCGAGAACGACCAGGGGTCGGGGTTCGCCGGCGACCTCGTCCGACGGGTGGCAACGCACGCCTCGACCGCCGGAGCCTGGCTCGCCGACCGCGACCCGCAGGAGCTCCTCCGCGACGTCACGGCGTTCGCACGCCGCCGGCCGGGAGCCTTCATCGCGGGTGCGGTCGTGGCCGGGCTGGTCGTCGGACGCCTTTCGCGGGCGCTCGCCGCGGGCGCCTCCTCGTCGAACACCTCGAGCACCTCGGGTTCCACCGGCAGGGTTTCCGCTGACACGACCCCGGACGGTCCCCGTTTCACCGCCGCCGACGCGCAGGCACGCGCGACGGAGGATCCGACAGGCGTCGACTCCGACACGCCCGTCTACAGCCGCTCGGCGCACCTCATCGACGGCGACCGGGAGGAGCAGGCGAATGACCGATCCGACACCGTCTGAACAGCGCGCCGCCACCTCCTCGCTCGGCGAACTGGTGGGCGAGGTCACGCGCGACATGTCCACGCTCATGCGCCAGGAGCTCACGCTCGCGAAGGCCGAGCTGAAGGACTCCGCATCGAAATCCGCGAAGGGCGCGGGGCTGCTCGGCGGGGCGGGCTACGCCGCCGGCATGGTCGTGCTGTTCCTCTCCATCGCGCTGTGGGCAGGGCTCTCCCTGTGGATCGGGTCCGCCTGGTCCGCGCTCGTGGTCGCCGTGCTCTGGGCGATCATCGCGGCCGTCCTGTTCGCGATCGGACGCACCGAACTGAAGAAGGTGGAGGGCGCGCCGGTCACGGCGGAGACCCTCCGGGAGATTCCGGACGCATTCACCAGAAACGAGGAGAACCGATGACCGATTCACCGGAAGCCATCCGCGCCGACATCGAGCGCACCCGCGAGACGCTCGGCTCGGACGTCGACGCCCTCGCCGATAAGGTGACGCCGTCGAAGATCGTCGAACGTCAGAAGAACAAGGTGCACAACGCCGTCAACGGACTCCGTGACCGGCTCATGGGTGCCGCCGACGACACCGCCCACGGCGCGTCCGACCTCGCCCACGGTGTGGCGGACGGCGTGCACGGGGTCGCCCACGGTGCCACGGCGAAGGCCAAGGGCAACCCCCTGGCCGTGGGACTCGTCGCGTTCGGGGTCGGCCTCGTCGTGGCATCCCTCATCCCGCCCACTCGCGCCGAACGCGACGCCGCCCAGGCGGCGAAGGAGAAGGCGCAGCCGCTGGTCGACGGGGCCAAGGACGTGGCCCAGGAGATCGCGGACGATCTGCGTGAGCCGGCCGCGGACGCTGCCGCGGCGGTGAAGGATCGTGCGAGCGAAGCCGTCGAACACGTCAAGGAGGAGTCGGCCTCGGCGTCCGAGACGGTCCGCGACCACGCGCAGCAGGCCGGCGAGCACGTCCGCGACGCCTGAACGATCCCGCGGGACGGGACACCGGGCTCGTCCCGTCCCGCGGTTCCTCGCCGGACTGCTCGCCCATGCGCGGATCGGGCCGCACGTCAAGGGAGGTGCCGCTCGCCGACGGTCGGGGTAGGACGGAAGATGACCCGTCGGGAGACGGGCAGGATCCCGTCGGGAGACGGGAGCGAGGAGACCATCATGGCCATTCACGGACGACGTGCCGGCGAGCAGACGAGCCCGATCTGGGGCGTCGCGATGTCGGCGGCGGCAGGGGACGGCATCGTTCCCCGCGCCGCGAAGACGACCGGCGAGAAAGAGCGCCCCGCGCGCCCGCTCTGGTCGCGCACCCGCAGCACGGGCCCGGTCGCATCGGCGGCCCCGCTCGGCTGATCTCGGCCCCATTTCCGACGCGCCGGTCCCCTCCCCCCAGGACCGGCGCGTTGCTGTTTTTCCGGGACGCGCGCGTTCACGAAATGGTCTTCGCGGCGTAACCCGCCGCCCCGGGTCGAACCCTCAGCATGGGTCAAACCGCAACCGCGGTGATCGATCCGGCTCCGCTCGGCGGCGCCCCTCCCCGGAAGGCGATCGCGATGACCCGAGCCGTGCGCGTGCTGTCCCTGTACGAGGGATTCTTCGCCGGAGGAGCACGCATCCTCCACTCCGACGTCGTGGCCGGCCTCCATGCCGGCGGAGGGCAGGAGCACAGCATCCTGTCCTTGACCTCCGCCGCGCGCCGCGACGCGTCGCTGCAGCACGCCCACGACGACACTCGGTTCCAGACGTTGCGCGACGGCGGCGTCCGCATCGACACCTTCGATCGAGTCGCGGGCGATCAGCCCGTGACCCCGGAGTCCTTCAGCGCCGCCGAGCTCGCGCACGCGGCCGCCCTCATCGCGGATGCCGACATCGTGCTGTCGCTGAAGGAACAGCCCTTGAGCCTCATCGTCGCCTTGCAGCGCGCGGGTATGCTGCCGGACCGTCCCACCGCGGCGTGCCTGCACCGCTCGGATCCCACGCACTCGGGGCCGGCACTGGGCTGGCTCGTCGACGCGGGAGCCTCGGGAGCGGTCACGGCCACCATCTCGTGCGCAGAATCCACCTCCCTCGCCTACACGCGCGCCGGCGTCGCGACGACCCACGCGTGGGTGATCGACAACGGCATCGACACGCGCCGATTCCGCCCCGGTACGCGGGCGGAGCGACGCGGCATCCGCGAGTCCCTCGGCATCCCGAAGACGGCACCGGTCGTGCTGCTGGCGGCGCGGTTCGACGCGATGAAGGATCCGGGGCTGTTCCTGGATGCCGTGGCGCGGCACTCGCGCCGGCACCCGGGCGCGCACTACGTCCTGTGCGGCTCGGGGATGACCCATCGCAACCCCGGATTCTCGGCCCTCGTCACCGAGGCCGGCCTGGACGCCGGCGTCGCTCTGCACGCGCTGGGCCTGCGCGAGGACATGCCGGCGCTCTACCGCATCGCCGACATCGTCGCCCTCACCAGCGCGTTCGGAGAAGCGTCTCCGCTGTGCCTCGCCGAGGGGGCGGCATCCGGAGCCATTCCTGTCACGACCGACGTCGGAGACGCCGCGCGCGTGGTCAAGGGGATCGGACTGGTGACGCCGCGCGACGCCGATGCGATCGCCGTGGCATGGCACGAGGCCCTGTCCCACCGGATGGAGCTGCGGTCGGCGGCGATCTCGTCGCGCGCGCGTCTGGATCGTCGGCGGATGGTCGCCGACTACCGCGGGGCGATCGAGGAGCTCGTGCTGCCCGAGGTGCTCGCGGCCTGAGGCTAGGGCTGCGCGGGCCGCGGGCGCGGACTGTCAACCCTCGTGCGGGATTCTGCTCGGGCGGGTGGAGTCGAACCTCCCCGATCCCCCAGGAGGACGCCATGGCCCAGCAACCCCCTCAGCAACAGGACGTACCCGGCACCGACCGCGCGATGGACCCGAAGCCCGATTACGGCGAGGACAGCTACCGCGGTTCGGGCCGACTGGAGGGCAAGGTCGCACTCATCACCGGCGGCGACAGCGGCATCGGCAAAGCCGTCGCGCTCGCCTACGCGCGTGAGGGTGCCGACGTCGCCATCGCCTACCTGAACGAGCACGAGGATGCCGAGGAGGCCCGACGCTTCGTCGAGGACGCCGGTCGGCGCGCGATCCTGCTGCCCGGCGACCTCTCCGACCCGCAGCACTGCCGCGACCTCGTCGCGCACACGGTCGATCAGCTCGGCCGACTCGACGTCCTCGTGAGCAACGCCGCGTTCCAGATGAGTCACGAGACGCTCGAAGAGGTATCGGACGACGAGTGGGACTACACGTGGGCGACGAACGTCAGCGCGTATTTCCACCTCGTGAAGGCCGCGCTTCCCCACCTCACGGAGGGAGCGTCGATCATCGGGTCGAGCTCGGTGAACTCCGACATGCCCAACCCGACGCTGCTACCGTACGCGGCGACCAAGGCCGCGATCGCCAACATGACGGCCTCCCTCGCGCAGTTGCTCGCCGACCGCGGGATTCGCGCGAACAGTGTCGCGCCGGGGCCGGTATGGACGCCGCTCATCCCCGCGACCATGCCCGAGGACACGGTGGCGAGCTTCGGCGAGCAGACACCGCTCGGCCGTGCCGGGCAGCCGGCCGAGCTCGCCCCGGTGTACGTACTGCTCGCCTCCGACGAGGCCAGCTACGTCTCGGGTGCCCGGGTGGCCGTGACGGGCGGCAAGCCGATCCTGTGACGCACGGAGCGCCCCTCGGTCGACCGAGGGGCGTCGCCGTCACGACTCAGCCGAGGGGCGCCCACGCGGCGATCGCGATCACGATGGTGACGAGCAGGGCCACCGCGGCCTGCACGCACATCAGCACCGCGAAGATGTAGCCCTGATACGAGCCTCGCCGTCCGGTCAACCCGTTCACGGCGATGGCGGCGAAGATCGCGACCTGGAACGCGATCCCGATCCATGCCCAGGCCGCGACGATCGGGATCGAGAACGCGAAGAGGACGACAGCCACGAGGGCGAGCAGACCGGATGCCACCATCCACACGCGCGGCTTCGGTCGACGCACGGCATCCTGGTTCGTCACGCGAGTGGGGTCGGCGGCGCTCATAGAGGTCCTTCCGGGGGTGGAGCAGCCACCGTACGATCGCACCCGGGCGCGAATCGACGGGGTTGACAGCACCGTCCTCCGGTTCGGCACCCTAGACGGCGCGACCGGGCGGCACCATCCCCGACGCCGAGGGGCGAAACCGTGCCTACAGTGAGTCATGACCGCGAGCATCCTCTCGATCGGCACGGCTGTGCCCCGCACCCGTGTCGCCCAGTCGGCGCTGCGCGACCTCTTCGCCGCCCAGCCCGGCTTCGACCGGCGCAGCCAGCGCCTGGTGGGTGCCGCGTTCGACGCCGCCGCCATCGACACGCGCCACACGGTGCTGCCGCAGTTGGCCGGTGGTGCGGCCGACGGCATCGCCGCGCTCGCGGACGGGGAGCTGACGATGCCGCCCACGGGCGCCCGCAACGACGAATACCGCCGCACCGCGCCGGCTCTCTTCGCCGAGGCCGCCGAGGAGGCGCTGGCCGGTTCCGGGATCGACCGCCGCGCAGTGACGCACGTGGTGACCGTCTCGTGCACCGGCATGTTCGCCCCCGGGCCCGACTACCTGCTGGTGCGCGACCTCGACCTCTCCCCGAACGTCGAGCGATATCACCTGGGCTTCATCGGGTGCGCCGCGGCGATCCCCGCCGTGCGGTTGGCGGCCCGCATCGTCGCCGCCGACCCGGGCGCCGTCGTGCTCGTCGCGGCGGCGGAACTGTGCTCGCTGCACTGGCAGACCTCGTCGGACCCCGACCAGATCGTCGCCGCATCGGTGTTCGCCGACGGGGCGGCGGCGGCGGTCGTCACCGCGGCCGACCCCGCGCGTCCCGGGCTCGACCTCGAAGGTTTCGCCACCTTCGTCACGGACGACGGCGAGAAGGACATGGCCTGGACCGTGGGCGACTCGGGTTTCAAGATGACCCTGACCCCCGAGGTGCCGCGCATCATCGGGCGCGAGATCGCCGCGATCGCTGCGAGCGTCCTGGGCGACCTGGATGCCATCGACGCGTGGGCCGTGCACCCGGGCGGGCGGAGCATCCTCGACCGGGTCGAATCGGCCCTCTCTCTGGATGCCACCGCCCTCGAGCCGTCACGCGACGTTCTGCGTGCGCACGGCAACATGTCCAGCGCGACCCTGCTCTTCATCCTGCGGGATATCCTCGCCGACGCAGCCCGCGGGGACGGCGACCGCGTGGCGGCGTTGGCTTTCGGGCCGGGCCTCACGGTGGAGGCGGCGCGCCTGGTCGTGCGTCGTCCCGTGGCGTGAGCGGTCCGCGAGAACGGCGGTCCACGCGCGGGGGGCGGCCGTGAACACGGGAGCCTGGCGCGGGCTCGCGGGCCGCGACACCGGGCTCACCGAGCTCATGGACGACCCCGACTGCGATCCGCGTCGTCTCGCCGCGACATATCGTCGATTCGACCTCGTCAACCGCGCTGTTTCGGGATGGGGCGGTGTGTATCGCACGCACGTGCGTCCACGGCTGCGCGCGCTCGGCCGGCCGGCGCGCGTGCTGGATCTGGGATGCGGCGGCGGCGATGTCGTGGCGCGTCTGGCGGGCCTCGCAGCGCGCGACCGCCTCGACGTCGAGTGGGTCGGTGCCGACCCCGACCCGCGCGCCCTCGAGGCCGCGCGGGAGAGGGAACGGCCCGGGGTCCGGTTCGTGTCCCGGAGTTCCACGGACCTGCTCGCCGATGGGGAGCGGTTCGACCTCGTCCTGTCCAATCACGTGCTGCATCACCTCGACGCGGCGCAGCTGCGCGGATTCGTGGACGACTCGCGAGCCCTCGCACGGTCGGCGGTGCTGCACGCCGACATCGCCCGAGGCCGGCGGGCCTACGCGCTGTACGCGATTGGGGTGACGCCGCTCGCACCCGGCACGTTCCTGCGCACCGACGGGCTGCGCTCGATCCGGCGCAGCTACCGCGCCGACGAACTCGCGCGAACGCTCGGCGACCCGTGGCGGGTGGAGACACCGGCACCGTTTCGTGTGCTCGCAGTGGCGGAAGGAACGGCGGACGACCGTGACTGACGTGCTCGTCGTGGGGGCGGGCCCGGTGGGGCTGGCGTTGGGCGCGGACCTGCGCGCGCGGGGAGTCGACGTCGCCATCGTCGAGCGACGCGGCGAAACGGATGCGGGAACCCGAGCAATCGGCATCCATTCCCCTTCCCTCGCCCATCTCGAGCTGTCGGGCGCGACGGACGCGCTCCTCGCTCGGGCGGTACGCATCCGCCGGGGGGAGGCCCGCGCTGACGGGCGGACGTTGGCCGCCATCCGCTTCGATCGGCTGAAGGCGCGGCACCCGTATGTCGCGGCGCTCCCCCAGTCGGACACGGTCGAGCAGCTCACGCACCTCGCGCCGGCGGTCGAGCGCGGTGTGCGGGTCATCGCCGTTCGCGAGGACGGGCCCGTGGTTCGCGTGCAAACGACCGGACTCCACGGCGATCGGGAGCGGCGGGCGAGGATCGTCGTGGTGGCGTCGGGATGGGCGGGGCGCGAGCTCGTCTACCGTCCCGGCGCCGTGCGCACCCGCCACTACCCCGACCGTTACGCGATGGTCGACGTGATCGCCCCCGGCGATGCCACCGCCCTCGTGCACCTGGAGCGCGGGGGCGTCGTGGAGTCGTTCCCCCTTCCCGGCGGGCGGCGCCGGCTCGTCGCCTGGGCGGGGATGGAGGATGTCCCGGATGCCGCGGGCTTCCTCCACGGGGCGCTCGCCGATCGGGTGGGGCTCGAGGTCGACACGTCGGCCGCGACGACCTTCCGCGTGCGGCGGGCGGTCGCTCCCGCGCTGCGGCGTGGGCGGGTGATCGTCGTCGGCGACGCGGCGCACGAGGTGAGCCCGATCGGCGGCCAGGGGATGAACCTCGGTCTGCTCGACGCGCTCACGCTGTCGCCGCTGCTGGCGGAGTGGGTACGCGGACAGGAGCCCTCGGGGCTGGCAGCGTGGGAAGGGGGGCGTGTGGCTTCGGCTCGACACGCCGCGCGGTTGGCGTTCCTCAACACCATGCTCGGTCGCGGGGCCACACCGGTCGCTCACGCGGCTCGGTCGCAGGCGTTACGCGCCGTGCTCCGCGGACCGGGGGGCGCGGCGTTCACGCGCGCGTACGCGATGGACTTCGACGCGGCAGCGCGCGGCGGGGCGGCGCGTCGCCAGGTGGCGCGCGGCGAGTGAGTGCGGCACGGGGTGAGCCGTCGCTCAGGTGACGACGAGCTGAGCAGCAAGCAGCAACGCCGCCAGCATGGTCAGCTGGAATACCGCGCGGCCCGGCGGACGCGACAGTGCTAGCGCGATCGTCGCCGCCGCCACGAGGATCACGGCCACGAAGAAGGACGCCCCGACGACACCGCCGCCCGACCCGGCGAACACGGCGACGGCACCCAGCAGGATCCCCGCAGCCGCCGCGACGACGCTGATCCGCGCGCCGAGTCGGTGCGGGAGTCCCCGCACGCCGGTGGCCCGGTCGTCGTCGAGATCACGGACGACGTTGGTCAGGTGCACGGCAGCACCGAGAGCCGCTCCCGCGAGCGACGCCCACGGGGCGGCGAGCGCGGCATCGGGTTGGGCGAGCGGTGCGAACGACGGGAACAGCCCGAAGCTGACCAGGAAGGGCGCGATCGACAACGGTGTGGACTTGAGCCCCGCGTTGTACGCCCAGGCCGAGGCGAGAGCGATCGCGTGGGCGGCGACCAGGCCGGGTCCGAGCGGCACGGAGAAGGCGAGCGCGAGGATGAGGGATGCCACGGCCACCGCGAGCGCCCGTTCCGCGGTGAGCGCTCCGCGGGCCACCGGCTTGTCCGTGCGGCCGACGGCGACGTCGCGCGCCGCGTCGATCGCGTCGTTCGACAGGCCGACGGAGACCTGACCCGCGAAGACGGCGACGACGAGCAGCACCAGGCGCCACGGCTCCAGACCGGCGGCCACACCGAGCGCGAGCGACAAGGTCGTGACGACAAGGGTCGGTCCGGGGTGGGTCGCGCCCCACAGCGCCCGCACGAGCGGTGTCTTCGCGGGGGCATCGGGCACGAGATGACGGTACCGCCTCCCCCGCACCCCGGGGTTGGAGAGCGGAGCAGCCGGCGGGCGCGTCGTCATTGGCGGCCGGCGGCGCGGGCCTCGACGACCGCGCGATGGATGCCGGCCGGCCAGGCGTCACCGTGCCCGGGGAGGACGAGGGATGCGCCGGTCGACTCCAAGACGGTCAGGGTCGCCAGCGCCTCGGTACTGTCGGCGGTGGCCGCACGCGCGACGATGCGGGGACCACGTCGGCCCGTGTAGGGATCGAGGGTGACCAGCGCATCGCCGGTGAACAGCACGCCGCGGTCGGGCAGGTGGAAGGCGACGTGCCCGCGGGTGTGTCCGGGCGTCGCGAGCGGGACGAGCCCACCCAGCACCGGCGCGCCCGGACGGACGTCGCCGCGCGCGTCGATGCCGTGAACTCCGAACGCGCCTGCCAGCGCCATGCGGGCCAGATGGGGCAGCCCTCTCGCATGCCGCAGGGGGTAGAGCACCCGCGACGCCTCGCGGTCGTAGCGGTAGGGGTGGCGGGCGAGCGGCACATCCGCTGCGTGCACATGGATCGGCACGTGGTGGTCTTGCTGGAGCCGTTCCGCGAGACCGACATGGTCGAAATGACCGTGCGTGAGGTAGACGCAGACGATGTCGTCGGCCGACAACCCTCGCCACCGCAACGCGTCGAGGACGAACGGCCAGCTGCGCGGCAGCCCCGCGTCGATGAGGAGGACGCCGTCGTCGGGATCCACGAGGTAGCAGTTGGTCACGGCGCGGGTGATCTTGATCACACCGTCGGCCACCTCCGTCACGCCATCGCGCGAGAGGTCTTCGCCGCCAGACGCGCCGGGGGAACTCATCGCGCCACAGTGAGGTCGCTCGGTGGGGGCGGCACACGGGGTTGCGCCGTCGCGAGTGGAGCGGTAGCAGGACGCGGGCCGCGGCGGGGTGCGAGCGGTGTCGGATGCGAGCGGTGCGGGCAGGAAGATCCGCGCGCGTCAGGGTCCCGATGTCTCGGGTTCGTCATCCACGTCGCTCGTCCGTCCCTCCCACGGGGGTGGGTCGTGTTCGAACCGAACCGTCGGCCCCTCTGCATCGGGCGGGTAGCCGGGCGCGTAGGGATCGGGGTGGTCGGTGTACTTCCGGCCGGTCGGAGATGTCCATTCGAGGAGACCGCCGGGGAGTTGTCTCACGGTCCAGCGGGTGAATTGCTTCTGCGTATGGTGACGCTGGCACAAGCATGCGAGATTGCCGACCTCGGTCCTTCCCCCCTTCGCCCACTCGGTGGTGTGGTCGATCTCGCACCGGATCGCGGGAGCCGTGCAGCCCGGCCACCGGCACCGACGATCCCGTGCACGCAGATGCCGGTCGATACCGGTGGTGCGCTGATAGGTGTCGGTGTGCAGGACCGTCCCGACGACCGGATGCGTGATCACCCGGTCCCACGGGACACTCGTCGCTTCGGCCAGCCTCCGGGCGGTGTCCGCGTCGATGGGCCCGCGCCCGACCAGCTCGGCGGGCGCGGCGTTCTCTCCGGACGGGGCGAGCATCGTCAACGCCGGGACGACGACCTGGACGCGCGCGCGGATCTTGCCGAGGGTTCCGGGGCCGTCGCCGAAGCGGGTGGGATCCAGGGCCGGGTCGCCGGTGAGGAGCATGTCGGCGAACACGTCTGCCCGCACCTGGTCGATCGTGCGGGCGTTCGTGACCGGCGACACCGGCGCCGCGGCCGGGTCGCCCTCGGCCCGACCGCCGCTGCCGATCTCCGCTCCCGCGTCCCGACGCCCATCCACGATCACTCGCGCTTGCTGTGTCACGCGGTCGTGGATGGCCTCGGCCAATACGGTCGGCAGCGTCGCGATCAGATCGGACATGCCCTCGGCCCCCGGAACCACCCGCACGCATCGCCCCTCCCGCGCCGCCCGGTGACGCTCGGTCACCGTCCGCGGATGCAACCGCTGCGACGCCGCCGCCAGCCGACTCTTCAGCCGGCCCGGGCTCGAGACCTCCCCGGCCAACGCCACCGCCAGAGCATCGAACTGCGCGCGCCGCTCCATCGGCAACCCTGCCCCCGCGTCGGCGATGATCCGCACGTGCCGCCGGGAGATCGCCCCGGCTTCCCACGCCCCGACCGTCCGCGGATACGACTCGACGAGTGTCATCGCGTCACCGATCTCGCGCTGCACCGTCCGATCCGACGCTCGACTCGCCGCGGCGACCTCGGACGCGACCTCCCGCATCGCCATCTCCGAGGCCCGCACCGACGCTCGCGCCGACTGCGCCGCATCCGCCGCGAACTGCCCGATGGCGGCCAGGGCACGCACCCGCGCCACCTCCGCCGCCGCCACCGCGGCTTCGGCCGCCACCACGTCGGCGACGAGAGCCGCCAACACCGCCACGTCTGGCGACGGCCCCGCCGGATGTGACGCGAACCGCGGAGAGAATCGCCCGCGCCCGCCGTCAGGGCCCCGCCCGACCGGCGAGTCGGGGTCGGCTGCCCCTGGCGCGGCGTTCGAAGACATGGTCCGAGAATAGGGAGGCGTTTCCGCAGCACCCCCGGCCAGAACGCGATATGTGCACGAGCCCGCGCGGATGACCCTCTGTGCAGAGGAGGCGCCGACCACCCCTCGCCTGCCGCGCACGGGTGAGTCAACCCCGTCGGCATCCGCCATCCCGCGACCTACGGTCGCTCCCGAGCGCAAGCCGCCCCACAACAGCAAGGAACTTCATGCCCCAGGTCGTCGTCATCACCGGAGGGTCGCGCGGGATCGGCCGAGCCACCGCGGTCCGCTTCGCCCGCCGTGGCGCCCACCTCGTGCTCGTCGGGCGCGACCGCACCGCCCTCGAGGCGGCGGCGACCGCGTGCCGACGGCACGGCGCTCAGGTGCTCACGGTGGAGCGCGACGTCGCCCGAGCCACTTCCGCGAAGGAGATCGTGGATGCCGCGATCATGCGGTTCGGACGAATCGACGTCTGGGTGTCCGCCGCATCGGTGTTCTCCTACGGATCCGTCGAAGGCACACCGGACGCGGTGCGCGACCGCGTGATCGAGACGAACCTGCTCGGGCCGATGCGCGATGCGCGCGCGGTGCTCCCCCACTTCCGGCGACGCGGCGCGGGCACGATCGTCTTCGTCGGCTCGCTGTACTCGCAGGTCGCCGGACCCTACGTCGCACCGTACGTCGCCGCCAAACACGGCCTGCTCGGCTTCGCACGATCGCTCCGCCAGGAGGTCCTGCCCGATCGTGGCATCCGGGTCCGGGTCGTCCTCCCCGCGAGCATCGACACCCCGATCTACCAGCGCGCGGCCAACACGACGGGACGCACGCCGTTCCCCCTTCCCCCCGTGGTGTCAGCGGTCCGAGTCGCCCGCGCGGTCGAACGCGCCGCGCGCGGGCGCCGCCTCGAAGTCGCGGTCGGCGCGGCCCAGTTCGTCGCCCGCCCGCTCCGTGTCTTGGCTCCGCGGATGTACGACCGGGGCATACGACTTCTCCAACTCGCGCTCGGACTGCGGCGCCGTCCCGCCGACCCGACGACGGGGGCCGTGCTTCACCCGCAGCACGACCCCGGCGCGATCAGCGGCGGGTGGAGGCGCTTCCCGCGCGGCCGGCGCTGAAGCCGGCCGTCGCGTCACGCCGTCTCGAATCCCTCGCGTTGGGTCTGCTCATCGGCGACGCGCACGCCCCACCGGTACGACAGCTTCCCCCCGAGCCAGCCCGAGACCGAGAGGCCCGCGGCGGCGACGAGACTCAACCCGAACGCGACGAGCGGGATCCGCCCGGCATCCACGAGCCGCACCAGAAGGCCGAGCGTGAACAGGACGATCGCAGTGGTGTTGATCGCGAGGTGCGCGAGCGCCGTGCGATGAGCCGGCGTTCGCCGCTCGATGCGCGACATGTCGAGCAACCCCAGGACCGACGCGACCACCGCGCCGACGAGGCCGATGGCGATGAGCAGCCGGGACCCCGCGGCGAACGCGGCGGGGTCGTCGGCGGCCAGCCCGAGGAGGTCGAAGACGAGGCTCGACGTCCAGGCCCCGATCGGGATGGTGACCGCGACGGGGTGGAACGGGTGCCCGTACGGCCCCGCGACGATCGAGCGCGGACGCTTCGCCGCCCGCATCGCGGGGAAGCTCGCGCCCGTCCGCTCGCGCCCGGCGCCGAGCCGCTGCTCCGGGCCGGGCCCGGGGGCCCCGCTCATTCTTTGTGCAGCGCGTCCTGGGCGCGCCCCGCGAGCTTCTCGACCGTGTTGGGGAGCTCGGTGGTGCCGTAGAACCGCACGTCCGGGTGCGTGGGCGGCGGCATCGGAACACCCGGCTCGGGCGAGGCGAGGTAGGTGAACTCTCCCTTGCCGTCGGGCGTGGGTCCGGAGGCCCAGCGGCCCTCCGAGGCGGCAGCGCCGTCCGAGAAGTTGATGTATTGGTAGGACACGTCGCGGTTCTCCTTCTCGAGCGGGAAGTTGCTCGGGACGGGGAGGCTCTCGTAGCCCTCCTCCTGCAGCTCCGCCGCGGCCGCCGCCCACTGGTTCTGGTGCATGGTGTCGCGCGCGAGCAGGAACGCGAGGAGATCCTTCACACCGTGGTCGTCGGTCTGGTGGTACAGCCGCGCGACCTGCACGCGCCCCTGCATCTCGGCGTTGGCGTTCGCGGTGAAATCGGCCAGCAGGTTGCCGCTGGCGGTGATGTAGCTGCCCTGCCAGGGGTTGCCGTTGGAGTCCACCGGACGAGCACCGGCGCCCGCCACGATGCCGTGCTGGATGTCCGTCCCGCCGATCACCGCGGCGACGGTCGGGTCGTTCTGGACGGCCTCCTCGGCGATGCCGAGCGGCGACTTCTCGAGCAGCTGCGCGATCATGACCGCGAGCATCTCGACGTGCCCCATCTCCTCGGCCCCGATCCCGAAGACCAGGTCGCGATACTTGCCGGGCATGTGCATGTTCCACGCTTGGAACTGGTACTGCATGGCGACGCTGATCTCGCCGTACTGCCCGCCGAGCACCTCTTGGAGCTTGCGGGCGTAGACGGCGTCGGGCTTGTCGGGGGTGGCGGCGTGCTGGAGTTCCTGCCGGTGGAAGTACATGGTGCTCCTTCGTCGGGATGCCATCCGGGGGTGCGACATCGAGCGTCAGGCAACGCTCCTCCGCGCGGGAAGGCACGGGGGTTGTGCGACGCGTCCGACGACGGCACAATCACGCGGTCGATCTCTTGGCACTCTCCACGCCCGAGTGCTAATCTGACACCAAGTTGAGCGTGATCGACTCAACTCGAACCACAACTCCGGATGCCACGTCCGGACCGACCGAAAAGGAGAACGACCATGGCCACCTACGACCCCTTCCGCGACCTCGACCGCCTCGCGTCGACGCTCCTCGACGCTCGTCGCAGCGGACCCCGACGCATGCCCATGGACCTGTACCGCGACGGCGACCACTACGTGCTGTCGGCCGACCTGCCCGGCGTCGACCCGGGCTCGGTCGACATCGACGTCGACGGGCAGCTGCTGACCATCCGCGCCGAGCGCACCCTGGCAGCGGGCGACGACGTCAAGTGGATCACGCGCGAGCGCGAGACCGCGTCGTTCGTCCGACAGCTGAACCTCGGTCAGGGCATCGACACCGAACGCATCAGCGCCGCCTACCGCAACGGCGTGCTGTCGGTCACGATCCCGGTGAGTGAGAAGGCGAAGCCGCGTCGGATCGCCGTGTCGACCGAGGACGCGGTCGACACGATCGAAGCGCACGAGAGCACTCCGCAGCCGATCGAGCAGTGAGCACACGACCGCGGTGCCGCCGTCCTGGGCGGCACCGCGGTCAGGCACGCGTCAGAGGTCTTCGGGGGCGAGGTCGCCCTGGCCCTCTTCGCCCAGTTCGACCACGCCGGGGTCCTCACCCTGGGAGTCCGTGCCAGTGGACTCGGGGTGCACGTCCTCGAGGGGGATGTCGGCGTCATCGGCCGGGATCTCTGCGGGATCCGCACCCGTGGCCGTCGCGGGGTCGAGGTCAGCCGGGTCGGCCCCCTCGTCGAGGGCGGTCGTGGCATCCCACTCCGCCTGCGCGGGGTCGAGCGCCGGGTCGGGTTCGATCGAGGTGTCGCCGTCGCGCAGGGGCTGCACGCCCGCGACCCCCACACTCGCGGCGGCGGAAGCAGCGGTGGCGTCGGCGGGATCGATGGTGGCGTCGCTCATGGGAGATCCTTTCGGTCGTGCGCGCGGAGGCCGCGCGCGCCGCCACGGTCGGCGGCTCCCCCATCCCACCGCCCGCCGGAATCGCCGCACGCCCCCTTGACAGCGTCCGCGCGAGCCGCGCGACGCGCCCGTTTCGCTCCGAGGCCGAACGCTCGCGCGCGGCGTCCCGCGGAGGCTCGCACGCCCTCGCCGGGGGCAAGATATCCCGGATGCCGCGGGCCGACCCCCGCGGAGGAGGGTGACATGGGGGAAGTCCTCACGGTCAACGCCACCGGCGCGGACGACGTCGAAGCGGTCTGGCGGCAGTTCGTCCCCAGCGCCCGCCTCGACCACGTCGACCCGCACCGCGTGAGTTTTCGTTGGTCGTCGATCGAGACGCCCACGTTCTCGCTGGTGCAGTACTCGCTGCGCGCGGACGTCCGATCCTCCATCGACCTCGAGGACCAGATCATGGCGTGTCAGGTGGCGGCCCTCGACGCGCGCATCGTGATCGACGACCGCGTTCTCGACGCCCGCCAACCCTGGGTCACCGGCAACGGTCCCACCCACGCCCGCTGGAGCGGGACGGGCCGGGTCCGCGCCCTCCTCTTCGATCGCACGTCGGCCGAGCACGTCGCGCGGGCCGCGTCGGGCGAGGATCGCCTCGTGCTGCGATCGATCGACCCGATCGCGCGCGATCGCGTCCTGGCATCCCAGTGGGAGCGCAGCTTCGGCTACGTCGCCGCCGCCCTGGCCGCGGGGCACGAGCAACCGCTCGTCGCGGCCGAGCTCGAGCGCCACGCCCTCATCTCGACGCTGACGACGTTCTCGAGCGCGTACCTCGAGGCCGTCGACCGCACCGCCCAACGCACGGCCGCCCCGCGCACCGTCCGCCGCGCGCTGGCGTTCATCGAGACCCACGCGCACGAACCCGTCACGATCGACGACATCGCCGCGGCGGCCGGCATCTCCACCCGTGGTCTGCAGCACGCGTTCCGCCGCGCTCTCGGCGTCACGCCTTCCGCGTACCTGCGCACCGTCCGACTCGCCGCCGCCCACCGCGATCTCCAGAACGGCGGCACGTCCGTCGGCGACGTGGCCCGCCGCTGGGGGTTCTCCAGCCCGTCCCGGTTCGCGCGGTTCTACCGCGACATGTACGGGCGCAACCCCGCGCAGACCGCCCGGATGTTCTGACATCCGTCGCATTCGGTGCCGTCGTGGCGCGGAAAGTGTGCGGCGGCAAGGGAACGGGAGCAGCCGGGGCACAGTGACGAGGTTGAGCGACGAAAGGGAACGGCCGTGGGGAAGTTCATGTACGAGGGGGCGGTCCGCGCCGATTTCGAGGACCGGTTGCTCGCCCACCTCCAGGTCGTCATCGGCAACAAGCTGCGCCGCGGCGAGCCGTTCTACTTCCAGTGGAAGGACGATGTCAGCACGGGCGGAGGACGGACGTCGGTGTGGCTCCACCCGCGCGCGAGCATCGTGTTCAAGTTCCACGGGGGTCGCCCGCCCGCGCTCAACCGCGCGTGGCTCGAGGCTCTCATGACCATGGCGAACTCCCCCACGGGTCTGTACGTGGTGCCGGAGCCGCCCGAGGACGCGCTCACCTCCGAGTCGTTCGGCTGAGTCCCTGTCAACCCGGTCGCGTCCGACGCGTCGCACGGGTTGGCTGAGGGGGACGAAAGGATGCCGCATGCCGCACTCACCCACATCCCGAGCGAGGATCGTGGTCGTCGGGGGCGGCAACGCCGGGCTCTCGATCGCGGGGCGCCTGCACCGCGCGCACCTCGGGGACGTGACCGTCGTCGAGCCGCGGGAGCAGCACGCGTACGCGCCGCTGCAGTCCCACATCGCCGGGGGCACGGCCCGCGCGTCGCAGGCGGTTCGCCCGCAGGCCGACGTGACACCGCCCGGCGTGCGATGGCTGCGTGACGAGGTCTTCACCGTCGACCCGGCCGCGCGCCGCGTTCATCTGGTGTCCGGGGGTCATCTCGACTACGACCAGCTCATCGTCGCGGCGGGACTCCGCATGGCGTGGGAGACGGTACCGGGCCTGCCCGGGGCGATGGCCGCGCCCGAGGGCATCTCCAACTACGACCTCGCTCTGGCGGCGAAGGCCTCCACGGTCCTCCGCGACCTCCGCCGCGGCACGGTGGTGTTCACCCAGCCGCCCGAGCCGGCTTCGTGCGGCGCGGCCGCGCAGAAGCCGCTGTACCTCGCGTGCGACTGGTGGCGCTCGCTCGGCGTGCTCGACGACATCCGCGTGGTGCTGGTGCTGCCCGACCCCGTCCCCTTCGGAATCCCGGACATCGACAGCGAACTCCACCGCGTCCTCGATCGCTACGGCGTGGAGGTGCGGTACTCCCGCGAGGTCAGACGAGTGGATGCCACGACCCGCACGCTCACGATCGGTCACGGCGACGACGAGGAGACCCTCGCCTACGACGTGCTGCACGCAGTCCCTCCGCAACGCGCGCCCGAGTGGATCGCCGGCAGCGGGCTCGCCGATGCCGACGACCCGCACGGCTTCGTCGACATCGACCCCGAGACGCTGCAGCATCGGCGATACCCGGACGTGTGGTCGCTCGGCGACTCCGCGCGCGTCGCCACGCGCCCCTCGGGCGGAGCGATCCGCCCGCAGGCCAAGATCCTCGCGAAGAACCTCCGCTCGGCTCTACGCGGCGCCACGCCGAGCGCCCGCTACGACGGCTACAGCGTCGTCCCGTTCACGGTCTCCCGCGGCACCGTCGTGTTCGCGGAGTTCGACCGCTGGGGCCACCCGCGCCCGACCATCCCGTTCTGGCGGTCGCTGTCCCGCGAGCGTCGCTCGACCTGGATCGCCGATCGGCGCATCCTGCCGTGGGTGTACTGGCACCTCATCCTGCGCGGCCGCGCGTAGCGAGAGCCCGGCGCGCCGCCCTATAGGGCACGCGCGCCGATCCCTCAACCCCCGGCCCCGTCCGCACCCATCGCGCGAAGACTGGACCCAGCCCCGGATCACCCACGAAAGGACATCATGGCCCAGGTCATCGAAACCATCGACGTCAACGTCCCCGTCCGCGTCGCGTACAACCAGTGGACGCAGTTCGAGGAGTTCCCCCACTTCATGAGCTTCGTCGAGTCCATCACCCAGAAGACCGACACGCTCACGCACTGGAAGGTCAAGATCGCGGGGGCCGAGCGCGAGTTCGACGCCGAGATCACCGAGCAGCACCCGGACGAGCGCGTCGCCTGGAACAGCGTCGGCGGCGAGGAGAACCACGCCGGCGTCGTCACCTTCCACCGCCTCTCCGACGACGAGACGCGCGTGACCGTGCAGATCGACTGGGAGCCGACGGGCCTGCTGGAGAAGGCCGGTGCCGTGTTCGGCGCCGACGACCACTCCGTCAAGAAGGACCTCGCGAACTTCAAGGAGTACATCGAGTCGCGTGGCGCCGAGTCCGGCGCGTGGCGCGGCGACGTCAGCTGACGTTCCCCACACGGAACACGGATGCCGGACCCCTTCGGGGATCCGGCATCCGTCGTTTCAGAAGCGGCTCACCACTGCGGGTGGATCTCGGCGCGCAGGCGCCGGTCGTACACGTCGCGCACGAGGGCGTCGAACGCGTCGACGTCGAACCCGCCATCGAGGAGGTCGGCCGCCCCGGCGTTCGCGGTGGCCTGCTCGGCCGAACGCGCACCCGGAATAACCGACGTGACGCCCTCGCGCGATGCGATCCACGCCAGCGTCGCGGCGGGGAGCGTGACCCCCTCGGGCAGGGAGGCCTTGAGCTCGTCGGCGGCGGCGACGCCCTCGGCGAAGGGCACGCCCGAGAACGTCTCACCCTTGTCGAAGGCCTCACCGTTGCGGTTGTACGTGCGGTGGTCGTCCTTGTCGAACGTCGTGTCGGCGGTGTACTTGCCGGACAGCAGGCCGCTCGCGAGCGGCACCCGCGCGAACACGCCGACGCCCTTCTCCGCGGCGAGCGGGAGCACCTCGTCGAGGGGCTTCAGCCGGAACGGATTGAAGATGATCTGCAGGTTCGAGAGATTCGGGCGACGTAGAGCCGACATCGCCTGGTCCATCGTCTCGACGGACACGCCGTAGGCCGCGATGACGCCCTCGGACACGAGCTGGTCCAGCGCGTCGTAGGTGGCGTCGTCGTCGATGACGGCCGACGGAGGGCAGTGCAGCTGCACGAGATCGAGGGTGTCCTGCGCGAGGAGTCGGCGCGAGCGCTCGGTCCACGCGCGGAAGTTCTCCATCGTGTAGTTCTCGGGCAGCTGTTCGGCGCGACGACCCATCTTCGTCGCGACGGTGATCTCGGCCGCGCCGGACTGCTGCAGGAAAGCGCCGATCAGCTCCTCGGAGCGCCCGTCACCGTACACGTCGGCCGTATCGAAGAGCGTGACGCCGGCGTCGACCGAGGCACCCAGGACCTGCATCGCCTCGTCTTCGCTCACCCCGCCCCAGTCGGGTCCGAGCTGCCAGGTGCCGAGGCCGATCGCCGAGACCTCGCGGCCGGTGCGGGAGAGGGGACGCTGCTGCATTGCGGTTCCTTTCGGGGGTCGTGTCGAGCCTATCCAGCACCGCAGACATCGAGGCCGCGGCGCTGCGTCAACCCCGTCACCGCGGTGCGCGGCGCGGCCTAGCGTGGGCGCGAACCCCATCGGAAGGACCACCGTGAACACTCCCCCCGAGAACCTGCCCGGCGCCGACCACGAGAAGACGGTGTCGGATGCCGAGGGCCTGACCGCCGACATCCCCGCCGGCGGCGCGGGCGCCGACACCGGCGCGGTCTCCGCGACCGAGATCGACCCCGACGACGAGGCGCGCGTCCAGAACGTGTCGAGCCAGAACGACCTGCCGGGCGTCGGCACCCGGGCGGCGGACGGCGAGATGGAGCGCGGCACCGACGACGCCCGCGGCGACAGCGGATCCACCTCGCGCCACGGGTCCGCGCAGACCAACGAGGCTGCGCCGACCGACGAGTCGAACCGCACTCCGGCATCCCCGCCGCCGGCCGCGGACGGCGGCGAGGATCACGTGGATGCCGACTCCCCGCTGGCGAAGTACCAGCCCGGTGTCGGAAAGTCCTCGGCGGAGTCGAGCCGGATCGCCCAGAACCTTCCCGACCCCGACGAGGACTGACGCGGTCGCTCTAGGCTGGCCCGATGACGAGCACCCCCGCCCCGCCCCCTCCGCCCCGTGTCGTGATCGCCGGGGCGAGCGGCTTCGTCGGTCAGGCGCTCGTCGCCGCGTTCCGCGCGGACGGCTACGACGTCGTCACGGTCGGTCGGACCGGCACCGCGACGTGGGGTGACACGGACGCGATCGCGCGGCTCATCGACGGTGCCGACGTCCTGGTGAACCTCGCGGGCAAGATCGTCTCCTGCCGCTACACCGACGCGAACCGCGACGAGATCCTGCGGTCCCGAGTCGACACGACCCGGGCCCTCCACAAGGCGGTTCGGGATGCCGCGCACCCGCCGCGCGTGTGGATGAACGCGTCGACCGCCACCATCTACCGCCACGAGACCGAGAGCGGCAACGGCGAGACCGACGGTGTGATCGGTGACGGCTTCTCGGTCGACGTCGCCACGAGCTGGGAGCGGGCGTTCTTCGACGGAGACCTGCCGACCACGCGCCGGGTCGCGCTGCGGATGGCGATCGTGCTGGGCGACGGACCCGCCACGCGCATGCTCCTCGCGCTCGGGAAACTGGGCATGGGCGGTCCGCAGATCGACAGCTGGTGGTTCCCCCACCGCCGTTATCGCGGCATCGGCGCGCGCCCGACCGGTTCGACGTGGTCGTCGTGGCACCGCACGAGGGGACGCCAGCGCTTCAGCTGGATCCACATCGACGACGTCGTGGCATCCGTCCGCTTCCTCCGCGACCGCGACGATCTCGCGGGCCCCGTGAACCTCGCCGCCCCTGGCGCGAGCGACAATCGCACCCTCATGCGCGAGGTGCGCCGGGTCGTCCGAGCACCGTTCGGACTCCCGGCGTTCCGCTGGATGCTCGACCCCGCCATGGCGGTCCTGCGCAACGAGCCCGAACTGGTGCTCAAGAGCCGCTGGGCCGTCCCCGCGGTCCTCACGGGGGCGGGCTTCACCTTCGCGTACGACGAGCTGGGGCCGGCGCTGGACGCCGTGGCATCCTCGCGCCGGCCCCGGGCCCGCGATCTGTTCTCGGCCTGATCAGGTGTTGCGGCGCACGAAACGCAGCAGCGCGGCGATCACGCCGATGATGAGGACGATGATGCCGATCCAGAGCAGGAACTTCACGGCCTCGACGAAGATGCCGAGGAAGAGGAAGACGAGACCGACGACGATGAGGAGGATGGCGAGAGCTGGCATGGCATCCACTCTGCCCTCACGCCGTCGCGGACCCGGTGCCCTTGACACCGGGGCCGGGGGCGGGGCAAGCGCATGTCAAGCTCTCGTGCCGAGCACTCCCTCGGTCTAGCCTCGGAGTCGTCACCACGAGAGAGGCGCATCATGGGCGATCGCGACACCACCGGCCACGGCACGGGGCCCGACGAGGGCGAGTACACCGAGGTCGAACTCCCCGACGGCGAGGAGGCCGGCCGCAATCTCGACGCGCCGGGCGAGTACGTCGACAACGAGCGATCCGACGGCACCGACGCGCGGCCGCGCGCCGACGAGCCCGGCGCCTACACCGACGTGCAGCTCCCCTCGGGCGACGAATCACGCGAGGACGTCGAACGTCCGGGCGAGTACACCGACCGCGATCGCTGAGTCAGCGTTCGAGGGTCGCGCTCGGGTGGGTCCGATACGCCGCTCGGTAGGCCGCGATGAATCGCGGGAGATCGGCGAAACCCCAACGCAGCGCGACCTCGGCGATTGTCGTCCGGGTCGGATCGGATGCCACGAGGTCGGCGTGCGCGGCACTCACGCGGGCCAGCTCGAGGTATCCCTCGGGCGTCGCCGAGAGGTGCCCGTTCGCGGCGAAAGCGCGGCGCAGGCCCGCGGCGGAGGTCCCGGCGGCCCGCGCGGCGTCATCGGCGGTCACCGGCAACGACGCGTGATCGTCCATCCATCGCGTCGCCGCGGAGTAGATGGCTGCCTGCGCGACGGCCGATGCACGCCGCTCACGCGGATCACCGGCCAACGGGAACGCTTCGAGCGTGGCCGACACGAGCGCGCGGTGCACGTGCGCGCGCACCAGGGGTTCAGCGAGCAGCGGAAGCTGCGTGAACGCCCATCGCAGGGTCGCGAGCCAGTACTCGCGCATCCGCGGAGACACCGGACCGGTGCCGTCGAAGCGCACCTCGAGGGCATCGTCGCCGTAGATCGTGCGCGCCGCGTCGGTCAAGTGGGCGGGGTCGAAGGCCACGAGCTCGACGGCGGTCTCCCGAGCGCGTCCCAAGAGCTCGTTGCCGGGCTGGACGACGCCCGGCTCGACGCTGAACTCGCCGGCGGAGGAGCCGATGCGCCACGCATAGCCGGGGCTCGAGGTGGCGAAGAAGAACCGGTCGGCCTCGTACACGACCTCCGCGCGACAGTCCCACAGCAGGCGGCGCAGTGCGAAGGCACCGTCTCCGACGGCGCGTTCGCCGAACGACCCGTCGTCGACCTGCACGTCCACTCGGCCGTACTGGGTGCGCAACCACTCGAGCGCTTCGCCCGGCTCGGCCGTCCGCACGCGCGTGTCGAAGTAGTCGCTCATGACCTGCGGCACCTCGCTCCCGCTGGACTGCACCACAGCCATAGTAGTTAACCCCGAGACTCCCCCGGGCCTCTCATCCCGGCCCGGATAGTTCACCTGATCTGCAGAGAGAAGCACCGTGACCGACTCGCCCGTCATCCGCGACATCCACCCCGACGACGCCGGTGAGGTGCTGACCGTCCAACGCGCCGCCTTCGCCAGCGAAGCACTGATCTACGGCGACCCCGACATGCCGCCCCTGACCCAGACCCTGGAAGAGCTCGAGGCGGAGCTCGTGGAGAACCTCGGCTGCGTGGCGATCGTCGGCCACCGGATCGTGGGGGCCGTCCGCGCACGCCTGTCGGACTCCCTGCTGCTCATCGGCCGCCTCGCGATCGCGCCGGACCAGCAGGGCGGGGGCCTCGGCTCGACGCTCCTCGCCGCGGTCGAGGAACGCGGGCGCCGGGCCGGCGCGACCGAGGCCGAGCTGTTCACGGGCGGCCTCAGTGAGGCGAACCAGCGGCTGTACGAGCGGGAGGGCTACCGCCGCAGCGAGACCACCGCCGACGGCGAGATCTTCTACCGCAAGCCGCTCACCTGAGGTTCGGTGTCCACGACACGCGGACGCGGCCCGCGGCCGTCGGCGTGTCCTGGACACCGAGAGGTCGGGCGGGGCGCCAAGCGCCCCGCCCGACCGGCGACGGGACTTACGGGGTCGGCATCCCGCCGTTGACGTTGAGCGTCTCGCCGATGACGTAGCTGGATTCCGCGGATGCCAGGTACACGTAGGCCGGGGCGAGCTCGGCGGGCTGTCCCATGCGGCCGAGGGGCGTCTCCTCGCCGAACTCGGCGACCTTCTCCTGGGGCTGCCCGTCCGACACCTGCAGCGGCGTCCAGATCGGGCCGGGGGCGACGGCGTTCACGCGGATGCCTTTGGGGGCGAGCTGCTGGCCGAGAGCCTTGGTGAACGTGTTGATGGTCGCCTTCGTCGAGGCGTAGTCGACGAGGATCGGCGCCGGCGAGTACGCCTGGATCGAGGTCGTGTTGATGATCGCCGACCCGGCCGGCAGGTGCGGGAGCGCCGCCTTGGTGATCCAGAACATCGCGTACACGTTCGTCTTGAACGTGTCGTCGAACTGCTCGTCGGTCAGGGTCTCGAGGTCCTCGTTGAACAGCTGCTTGCCGCCATTGTTGACGAGGATGTCCAGGCCGCCGAGCTCCTCCACCGCTTGCGCGACGAGCGCACGGCAGTACTCGGGGTCGCGGAGGTCGCCGGGGATCTGAGCGACGGTCGCGCCGGCCTCGCGGAGGATCCCGGCGATGCGATCGGCATCCTCCTTCTCCTCGGGCAGGTACGACATCGCCACCGACGCGCCCTCACGGGCGAAGGCGATCGCCGTGGCCGCGCCGATGCCGGAGTCGGCGCCCGTGATGAGCGCCTTGCGACCCTCGAGACGGCCGCTGCCGACGTAGGTGTCCTCGCCGAGTGCGGCCTTCGGCGTCAGTTCGGCATCCAGGCCCGGCTCGGGCTGATGCTGCTTCGACGGCTCGATGTCAGCGTAGAGCTTCGCGGGATCGGTGAAGGTGTACTGGCTGGTCATGGCGAGTCCTTTCAATGGGGGATGCCGAGGCGCATGCCGCCGCGGCGGGGGAAGGTCAGCGGTCGCCGAGGTCGGCCTCGTCGACCACTTCACGGATGACGAGGGCCGCGTTGATGAGCGCGAGGTGGCTGAGCGCCTGCGGGAGGTTGCCCCAGAACGCGCCGCCCTGCTCGGCGATCATCTCCGCGTACAGCCCGACGTCGTTGGCCTGCGCGACGAGGGCGTCCATCGCCTCGATCGCTTCGGCGTGACGGCCGACGCAGGCCAGAGCCGTCGCGCGCCAGAACGCGCACGCGACGAAGGTGTGCTCCTCCTGGTCCATGCCGGTGTAGCGGTAGACGAGGTGGTTCTCGGTGCCGAGGCGTTCGGTGATGGCATCCACCGTCTTGGACATGCGTTCGCCCCGGTCGAATCCGGTCGGGGCGTGCAGGAGCACCGAGGCATCCAGGTCGTCCGACCCGGGCCGCAGGGTGTACGCCTGCAGGGTCTCCGACCAGCAGTGCTCCTCGACCCAGACGTGGATGCGGTCGCGCTCGGCTCGCCAGCGGTCGCCGTTGTCGGGGATGTGCCCGCCGCTGGCGAGCCACTGCGCGTCGTCGAGGGCCTTCCAGCAGCCCATCTTCGACGACGTGTAGTGCTCCAGCTCGGGGAGCTCCCACATGCCGGAGTCCGCGCGGCGCCACAGGTCGCACGTCTGGTCGGCGACGTCGGCGAGCAGGCGCCCCGTCTGCACATCGAGCCGGTTGCCGGCCTCGACGTACGTGCGGCAAATCGCGATGAGATCTCCGTAGACCCCGAGCTGCAACTGGCCCTGGGCCGGATTCCCGGTGACCACGGGTTGACTGCCGTTCCAACCGGGCACCTCGTGCTTCTCGACGCTCACGTCGGATCCGCCGTCGAGCGTGTACATCACCTGCACTTCCGGCCCGTTCTCGCGGATCGTGCGGAGCATCCACGACAGCGCCGCGTGCGTCTCCTCGCGAAGTCCGAAGCCGACCCACGCGTGCGCCGTGTAGGCGAGGTCGCGCACCCAGGCGAAGCGGTAATCCCAGTTCTTGCCCCCGCGCGGGTTCTCCGGGAGCGAGGTCGTCGCGGCCGCTGCGATCGCGCCCGTGGGGCTGAACAGCAGCAGCTTCAGGGCCAGAGCACTGCGCTGCACGTCGTCGGCCCAGGGGCCGTCGTAGGAGAACTCGTCGGACCACATCGACCATCCGGCGATGGTGCGGTCGATCCCGCGATCGACGTTGCGGGTGTCGGGGATGCGCAGCGGCTCCCCCTCGGTCGCCGCGACGACGAGGAGGTGCCGCGAGCCCTTCTCGGTCGTGAATCCGCCCGAGATGCTCTCGCTCCGCTCGTCGGGTTCGCCGTGGATGCCGTGCTCCTGGCCCACGACCGCGAGCGAGACGTGGCCGATCCGCATGACCGAGAACCCGTCGATGCGCTCGGTCCAGGGCGCCGCGGACCGCAGCATCGTCCCCGGCTGCACGCACCACGCGAACTCGACCTCGCCCTTCACGCCCTCGACCCGACGCGCGAGTTCCGCCCACGGCAGCCGCCCCGCGATGCCGGTGACCATGGCATCCGTCAGCTTCGCGACACCCGTCTCGGTCGTGAAGGTGGTCTCGAGAACGTTGGTGTGCGCGACGTAGCGCCTCGTCACCGTGTACTCGCCCACGGGAGCGAGTTCGATGCACCCGCCCGCGGACTCATCGACGAGTCGTGCGAACACGGGCCGGGAGTGGATATTCGGCAGCGGCAGCCAATCGACCGCACCGTCGAGCCCGATGAGTGCGACCGTGCGTCCGTCACCGATCGCGGCGTAGTCGCGAAGCGGGCGGGAGGGTGGCGGCGGTGTCGTGGGCACGCTTCCACGCTAGGAAGCGCGCACCGCGCGACCCCGGGGGTTGTCGATCCCGTATCGAGCGGGTACGGCGCACGTCGCTACAGCGGCGCCGTCGTGCTCGCAACCCCCGGTGGCCCCCGCGGTGCGAGACCTAACGTCGGTATCGACCGCGAGTGAAAGGAACGCGCATGTCCACCACCACGAAGGACACCTCGACCAAGAACCGCCGTCGCCCGGCCCGCGGCGGCAGCGGCCCCGGAACCACCGAAGAGCAGAACGCCGAGAAGGGCTTCCAGGCCTCCGAAGAGCTGACCCAGGCTCTGCAGGCCGTTCTCGTCGACCTCATCGAGCTGTCGATCCAGGGCAAGCAGGCGCACTGGAACGTCGTCGGCAAGAACTTCCGCGATACCCATCTGCAGCTCGACGAGATCATCGAAGCGGCACGCGAGTTCAGCGACACCGTCGCCGAGCGCATGCGGTCGCTGCACGCTCTCCCCGACGGCCGGAGCGACACGATCGCCGAGACCACGACCCTGCCGGAGTTCCCGCAGGGCGAGGTCGACACGGCCGAGGTCGTCGACCTCATCACCGAGCGCATCGACGCGACCGTCGGCACGGTCCGCGACGTGCACGACGGCGTCGACGAGGAAGACCCCACGAGCGCTGACATCCTCCACGGGATCCTCGAGCGCCTCGAGCAGCTGTCCTGGATGGTCAGCGCCGAGAACCGCGTCGCTCGCAGCTGAGGATCGCAGAACACACCGGATGCCGGGGCCTCGGGGCCTCGGCATCCGTCGTCTTCGTGGGGATCATCCGCGAGCGATGAGGAAGGGAGGGTGCGGACGTTCGATCCGGGCCAAAGCGACCTTGACCTCGGTCAGCGTCGCGCCCACCTCTGCGAATCGTCGATCGACCTCTGCGA
>NZ_RBZY01000027.1 GCF_004022425.1 Microbacterium enclense
GATGCCACGGCCTCGGGGTCGTGGCATCCCTCCTCTTCTGCTGCCGAAAGTGCCACGGACCGCACGCGGTGGTGATCGCTCGACGGGGACCGGGTGATTCGGGCTCGCGACTCTCGCGACGCCACGTGCGCATGTATACCTTTGCTCTCATCGCTCCGCTTCAGCGGGGGGATTCCGCGCTCCGGAAGTGCGCGGAGCAGTGGCGAGGGGGCATCGGTGACCGAAGGGGCAGTCGACGCGCGCGATGCGCGGACCGTGGTGGAGTGGCTCACGGGGCGACATGTCTCGTTCCGCCGGGCGCTGTTCGGTGCCCGCGGAGCCTCGCTCGACCCGGCCGCGGCGGCGCTGGGAGCCGACGACGTCCTGTTCGCACCGGTGGGCGTCCCGGTCGAGACCGTCGCCCGCGTCATCCGCTACGACGGTGCGTTCGACGACGTCGGCGACGTGCTGCACGTCGCCGGTCACGCCGTCGAGCTGCAGCACTACGCCGCGGCCGCCTACGTCGAACTCCTCGGCCCGACGGCGATGCGGTTCCTCGACGCGGATGGGTGGCGCGGCTTCCTCGCCGACGCCGATCTCGCGCGCGAGTCGGGAGTATTCACCGCTCCGTTGACGGACACCCGCCTCCGGCTCGCCGACGCCGACGTGCTGCGCGCTCCGTTCGACGTGGCCCCGCCCCGGGCACTGCACCTTCACGCCGACGGGCGGGTCACGGCGGGTGCGCAAGGTGCGGCGGTCGGCGGGGCCGCCGACGTCGGGGCCGTGTTCGCGACACCGCGTCCGCGCTGGACGGCGCTGGCCGGCATCGTCGATCCCGACGAGCTGGCACGAGGGCTGGTCACGCGTCCGTGGCTCGGACGCTTCCTCGGGGCAGCCTCGCTCGCGGCCTCGCTCGGGGATGACGCGGGGGAGATCGACGGGTTCGGCTGGACCGCCCCGAGCGCTCCCGAGGGCGATGCGGCGGTACGGGTCGACGACCCGTTCCTCGTGCGGACGACCGGCGGCGTGCTCCTCATCGACCTCGGCACCCGACGGCGACAGCGGCTGGCCGACGCGACCGTGACCGTCGTGTCGACTCTGCAGTCCTCGAGCGATTCGTCTCGTGCCGCGGCGCGCTTGGCACGGGCCCAGCGTCTGTCGCTCGCCGACGCGCGTCGACTGTGCGCGGAGGCGACCGACGTGCTCGGAGTCCGAACGGGCCTTCCCGCGAGTGCGAAGGCGGATGCCGGGAACGTCATCGCCGCGGATGCCCGGACGACGGAGGCCGCGCGGCCGGGTGGCGGGAAGAGGGACGCCGCCGCCGTCGTCGGGGGAGGCGAGTGAGCCCGGTCTGGCCGGCGCTCGCGCCCGTCGACACCCCGTACGGTGCCGACCGGATCGCGGTGTCGGCGCACGGGCACCGCGTGCGGTTCGCCGACGGTTCGGAGCGGCTCTGCGCGACGAGCGGACTCTGGAACGTCCCGCTCGGATACGGCCACCCGGGCGTCGCCGGGGCCGTGGCGGCGGCGCTGCGCGACGCGTCCTACCTCACGCTCTTCCGGGGCGTGCATCGCCCCGCGCAGGAGGCGGCCGCAGCCTTGCTCGACCTGGCCGGTGTCGACTCCTACCGTCGCGTCATCTTCTCGACGTCCGGCGGCGCCGCCACCGACGCCGTGATGAAACTCTCCCGGCAATACGCCGTCGAACGGGGCGAGCCCGCGCGCTCGATCGTCGTCGGCCTCCGTGGCAGCTACCACGGCACGATGTACGGCAGTCACGCCCTGAGCGGCGACGCCCTCGCGCAGGGGTCCTACGCCCTCGACCGTCGCGCGGTGCGACACGTCGACGCCGACGACCCGGCGGAGCTCGTCGCGCTCCTCCGGCGCGAAGGTTCCCGGGTGGCGGCGGTGGTCGTCGAACCCGTGCTCGGAAGTGGGGCGCACCCGGTCTCGTCCGTGTTCGTCGAGGCGCTTCTCGACCTCCGTGACGAGCACGGATTCCTGGTCGTGGCCGACGAGGTGGCCACGGGCTTCGGTCGTACGGGGCCGCTGTTCGCATCGGGGGAGTGGTCGCGCAGCCCCGACGTGCTGGTGCTGTCCAAGGCTCTGACGAACGGCGCACTCGGCGCGGCGGCGATCCTCGTGGGAACCCGCGTCGCGGCGCTCTTCGCCGACCGCGGCACGACCTTCGTGCATGGCGAGACGCAGGCGGGCACCCCGGCGGTGGCCGCGGCGATCCTCGAGGTCGTCGACGCCTTCGAGCGGCACGACGCGCTCGCCGGCGCCGCCCGCGTGGGCACGGGGACGCGCGCGCTCGCCGAGAGACTGGTCCACGACGGACGCGCCGTCGAGGTGCGCGGGCGCGGCGCGTTCCTCGCCGTCGCCCTCACCGATCCGTCGACGGGAGCACGATTGCCCGCTGAGCGCGTCCCCGCGGCCGTCGCCGCGATCGCCGCCGCCGGAGCGATCGTGCATCCGGGGGTGGATGGCATCCAGCTGATCCCCGCCTACGGCTACGGCGACACCGAGATGGTCGAGCTCGACATGGCGATCCGCGCCGGCCTCGCCCGGATGGCGGAGGACGCCTCGTGAGTGCCGTGGTGCGCCGACGGCGCTCGAGCATCGTGGCCGGAACGTCCATCACCCGCGCCGCGTGCGCCCGCCTGACGGCTGGCCGCCGGACGGCGGTCGTGGTCGACGACCGGTTCGCGCCCCTCGCCGAGGGGCTGGGGCATCCGGCCGACGTCGTCCCGATCGATCCCGGATCGATGGATGCCGCGGCCGTCGAGGCCCTCGCGGATCGGCTGCGCGCAGCGCGGACGCGGGTGATCGTGGCGCTGGGCGGGGGAACGGTGCTCGATGCGGTCACCGTCGCCGCGATCGGCGTCGCATCGCCCGCATCGTTGTCGTGGGCGCTCGAGCGTGCACGAAGCGTTCCGGTCGTGACCCTGCCCGCGCCGGTCGCCGCGGCGCCGGAGGTGATCGCGGTCCCGACCACGGTGGGCACGTCCGCGGAAGCGAACGCCGTCGCGGTCGTCCGGACCCCGCACGGGTACCGGCTGTTCGTCGGGGACGCCGTGCGCCCCCGTCACGCCGTCCTCGACGCGGTCCACTACGCGACTCTGGATGCCACCGACGTGCGGTCGGGGTGTCTCGAAGCGCTGCTCCGCCTCGCGGGTGCGAGCACCGCCCCGCGCGCTCACCCCCGCGCGCACGCCCACGCCGTCGCACTCGCCCAGGCCCTTCTCGCCCTCGGCGACGGCGACCTGGATCACGCGGCGCGGCTGCGCATCGCCCGCTGCAGCGCCGCCACGCAGCGCAGCGCCGCACTGCGCGGACGTGCGCCCTTCAGTCCCCGCCACTGGTACCTCGCGAACGAGGTCTCCTTCGTCGCCCGAACGACGAAGATGCGGGCGACGGCTTCGGTCGTCTCCCGTGTGTGGCAGCGCATCGAGGACGGCGATTCCCGCTGGGGCTCGTTCCCGCCGTTGGAGGCGTTCTGGCGCGAGGCGGTCCGCGACGCGCGGCTCCCGCACGCTCCGGCGGCCGGGATCGACGCCCTCGTCGCGCGGTGGGGGCTCCCGCTCGCTCCGCGACCCGACGCGGAGGCCCGGGCGGCCATGGCCGCCCGGGCAGAGCGGTGGTGGGGCGGGCGGGGGCCAGCGCTGGCGGGACTGACGTCGGCGGACATTCGCGGCGTCCTCGCTCAGGCGCGATGGGATTCCGATGCCCGCACCGGAGCGCCGGACCCCCCGCCCCGGGAACACCCGAGACCACGGAGGGGAGGTGACAACACATGACGTCTCTCTCGATCACCCCGCAGCTGCGATTCGAAGAGCTCGACGCCCTCGACACCCCGAGCTGGGAGAGCTTCTACAAGGGCGTGCTCGCCGGACTCGCCGTCGTCGGCATGGGTGTCGCGATCGCGACCTGATCCCCGCGCCTCGAGATCACCGGAGGAGGTGACACACGCATGACTTCCACGCTGGAGTTCGTCGAGCTCGACTCGATGGACGCGCCCGACGACGGATGGGACTGGTTCCGCGGCTTCAGCTACGGGGTGGCCCTCGGATTCCTCGCCCTGTCCGCCACCTGAGCGGATCGCCGGGGTCCCGGCATCCGTCCCCGCCCGTGCCCGAGGAGGTGATTCATGTCCAACGATCTGGCTCTGCGTTTCGACGAGCTCGACGAGCTCGACGCGCCGATGGAGTGGTGGGAGCACGCCAGCTACATCATCGCCATCGCCGCCGCGACGGTCGCCATCGCGACCTGACCGCTGTCGAGGGGGAGGCGTCGCACGCACGCGTCCCCCTCGACACCCATCCGCCCCGCCCGCCCCCGCTCCGCCCCGCCCCCGCCCCCGCCCCGAGAGAGGACGCATGACCGCCCCGCTCACCGACTCCGTGCGCCGTCGCCTGGCCGATGCCGGGTGCGTGGCCGCGCCCTGCGACGTCTACGTCGGCGACGGCGCCCGCTTCTACGACGACCTGGTCGGCCCGGACCGTTCGGAAATACGCGAGGTGCTCGAGGTCGCGCGTCGCCGCGGTCCCGCGGTGCTGGATCTGGCCGCCGGGAGTGGACGCCTCACCCTCCCGCTGCTGCGCGCCGGCAAGGAAGTGACGGCGCTCGACCTCTCGCCCGACATGCTCGCGCGGCTGCGGGCGGCGCTGCCGATCGCTGTATCCTGCGAGCTCGTCATCGGCGACATGTGCGACCTCGATCTCGGCCGATCGTTCGATCTCATCGTGCTGGGCGCGACGTCGATCACGCTCCTCGAGCGGCCCGACCGCCGGCGGCTGTTCACCGCGGTGCGTCGGCACCTCGGCGCCGGCGGGTCCTTCCTCCTGTCGATCGCCGGGACCGCCGCGTCCGTCTCGCTCCGCGCCTCGACCGACCGCGAGATCACGGTCGGTCCGACCGTGTACCTGCAGTCCCAGCAGGTCGAGGCGGCGCACCGGATCGTGAACTGGATGCCACTGCCGTTGCCGCCCGCGCCCGGTCCCGCGCGCGTGCTGACCACGCGCCTGCAGCTCGTCGACGAGGCCACGGTGGCGGACGAGCTGCGAGACGCCGGATTCCTCCCGCCCGACGTCCTCCCCGTCCGGTCGAGCGGGGTCGCCCCGGGCGAGGGCATGGTCCTGCTGCACGCGCGACCCGACACGGAGGCCCGCGATGACGCGTGACCTCCTCACCCCCGTCGACCCCGCGGTGCCCCGCCTCGCCGACACCGTGGGCTTCGAACGGAGCGCCGACGGGGCGTCCTGGCTCGTCAGCGTCGACGGCGTCCCCGTCTCGCGCGCCTCGGACGCGGTCGCGGCGGCACTGCGCGCGATGGACGGCGTCGCGACCCTCGACGACCTGCGACGCCGCTTCGCGCCGGACCAGACGCCCGAGGCGTTCGGCGCGCTGGTCGATAGGTTCCGCCGCGCCGGGCTCCTGCGCGGCGCCGAGCGTCGGACCGCGGGGCGCCTGACGTACCGACCGCCCCTGACGGTGCAGTTCGCGACGCTCCGCGCCCCGGTCCTGTTCGCGCGCCTGCACCGGGTGCTGCGGCCCGTCCTGCGCCGTGCACTCCTCTGGCCCCTGGCGGTCCTCGTGCTCGCCGGTGTCGTCGCCCTCGTTGCGCAAGCGCCGATGGCGGCGGAGGCGTTGACATCGCCGCTGCCCCTGGACGACCTCCTCCTCATCGCCGTCGTGCTCGTGTGCGCGACGGTGGCGCACGAAGCCGCCCACGGCGTCACGCTCACCCACGGGGGCGCGCGGCCGCGGCGTGCCGGGTTCATGCTGCTCTACCTGGGTCCGGCGTTCTTCGTCGACGTGACCGATGCCTGGCGGCTGCCTTCGCGCACGGCCCGCGTCGCGGTCGCTCTGGCCGGGCCCGCGGTGCACGCCGTCCTCGCCGGTGCCGCGGCGCTCGCCGCGCTCGTCGTGACGGACGCCGATCTCCGCCGCACGCTCCTCGTCCTGGCGTGCGCGTGCGCCACGGTCGTCGCGGTGAACCTCGTGCCCTTCGTGCGCTTCGACGGCTACATCGCCCTCATGAGCGCGCTCGACGAACCGAACCTTCGTGCACGGACGATGGCGGACGCCGCGGAGGGCCTCCGCGGCCTTCTCTTCGGCGGCGAGCGGTCGGCGCGGGCGCTCGACCGGTGGTGGAGCGTGCCGTTCGGCATCCTGAGCGTCGTCGTGCCGACCGTGATCGTCTGGCTCGCCGTCGAACGCGCCATCCGCGCGCTGGTCGGAACGGGACCCGTCGGCGCGTTCCTCGTGCTCGCGCTTCAGGCCGTTGTGGTGATCGCGGTCGGCGCGGGAGTGGCGCGGTGGGTGGCGCGCTGCTGGCGCCTGGGGCGCGGACGTCTTCGTTTCCTCGCGCTGAGCGGAGCACTGCTCGGGGCGTCGGTGGCGCTGGCCGCCCTGGTCCCGGTCGACGACGTCCGCACGATGGGCTACGCGACGACGGACGACGGCGTGACCCTCGTCGTGCCCGCGGGCGCGACCGGCGAGGGCGCGGTCGCGATCGCGGGAGGTCGTTCCGTCGACCTCTCCTCCAGCGGGATTCTCGCCGATGCGCACCTCGTCGCGGGCCGCACTCGCGCCACGTCGTTGCGGGAGGCCACCGTGCCGCTGACGGCGTTCTCGCCGGTGGCGCTCGACGACGTCGCGATCGACGCGCTCGTCGTCGGACGAGTCGACGTCCCCGCCGCAACCACGCTGCCGTCCGCGGGGAGAGCCGGCATCCACCTCGGCACCAGATCGCTCCTGGAGGCGGTCTGGGCGACGCACGTCGCGGTACCCGCCTCGCTGCTCGTGGCATCCCTCCTCCCTCCGCCCCCCGACTCGAAAGAAGACCGATGACCGACCACGCCCTCGAGGTGCGTCACCTCACCAAGACCTACGGCTCCCGCACGGTGGTCGACGACGTCTCGTTCGTGGTCCAGCGCGGCCGTGTCGTGGGTCTCCTCGGACCCAACGGGGCGGGCAAGTCCACGACGCTGAAGACGATCGTCGGACTCGCCGCGCCGACCGACGGCGAGGCGCTGATCGACGGGATGCCGTTCGCGCGGCTCTCGCATCCGTCCGCGCACATCGGCGTGCAGATGGACGGTTTCGGCTTCGAGCTCGGCATCAGCGCGCGCCGACATCTCGAGATCGTCCGCCTCGCCGTCGGTGCCCCGCGGGCGCGGATCGACGAGGTCCTCCACGAGGTCGGTCTCGTCGCCGACGCACGGCGGCGGGTCAAGACCTTTTCGACGGGAATGGTGCAGCGGCTCGGACTCGCGACCGCGCTCATCGGCTCGCCCCGCACGCTCGTGCTCGACGAACCCGCGAACGGCCTCGACCCCGATGGCATCCGGTGGCTCCGCCGCTACCTTCGCGCGTTCGCGGATGCCGGTGGCTCCGTGCTCGTCTCGAGCCACCAGCTCGCAGAACTCGAGCACACCGCCGACGACCTCGTCATCCTGAACCGGCGCGTGCTCTACGCCGGGCCGCTCGGCGGGTTGGTGCGCGGCGACGGCGTCTCGCTCGAGGACCGGTACTTCGAACTCGTCGAGGGGAGCCGCGCGTGATCGGCGTGATCCGTGCCGAGGTTCTCCGCGCGCACAGCGGCGCCAACACGCTCGCCGTGCTGCTGCTCGCGGCATTCATCCCCGTGATCGTCCTCACGAGCGACGACACCCTCGGACGGATGACATCCCTTGATGCCGACACCGCGGCGGCGCTGACGTTCGCGCCGTTGGCGTGGTCGTTCGTCGCCGCCGCGTTCGCGGGGTCGTTCGGGGTCACCCGCGAGTTCTACTACGTCTCGGCGGGACGAACGGTCGTGCACAGCGGCTTCCGCCGTGTCTTCGTCGGCAAGCAGATCGCCGCGGTGCTCGTCGGACTCGCCCTCACGGTCGGCGTCGCCGCCGCGTGGTGCGTGGTCGCGGCGATCGTGCTCGGGGTGAACGGGCTGACGCTCGCCGCGACCGCCGACGTCGTCCGGGTCGTGCTCGGGGCTCTCCCCGGAGCGGTGCTCGGTGCCGTCATGGGGGCGTCGATCGGGTGGATCGTCGGCAACTACTACGCCACTGCCGCCATCGTGCTCGCCGGGCCCATCGCCCTCGAGCTCGCGCTGCTCGGAACCGCGCCCGACGTCGCGCGCTTCCTCCCCGGCCTCTCCCTCGCAGCCCTGGCATCGCCGCAGAACCACCCCGGGCTGCTCGAGCCCGGCCCCGCGGTCGCGGTCGCGGTCGCCTGGACGCTTCTCCTCGTGGCGGGCGGCTGGGTCGTCGGTCGGCGACGGTTCGCGTGAGCGCCGTGGTTCCGCTCCTCACCGGCATCCGGCGCGCGCTCGCCGCACAGGCCGTCAGTGCCGTCGGCGACGTTCCCCTCGCGGGGGTGTGCGCCGGAGCGCTCCTGCTGTCGGCGTCCATCGCGGCCAACGTCCCCGCCGACATCGCGGCCGCGCCCGACGACGTGAAGGCGCTCGTCGCGGCGCCTCTTGCGACGGTGCTCGCCGTGTACGCTGCCGTCCTCGCCGCGATCTACGGTTCGTTCCGTTACACCGTCGACCGCCGGGCCGGCGTGGTGGCGCAGCGGTCGACCGCGCAGCCGCGGCCCTGGGCCCTCGTCGCGCGGCTGCCCTTCACCGCTCTCGGCGGGGTGCTCGTGGCCGCGGCGTCGGTCATCGGCGGGCGTCTCGCCCTCGCCCCGACCCTCGGCGGCGTCGGACTGGATGCCGTCACGGTCGCGGCTGCGCTCGCCGTCGGTGCCGTGGCCGCGCTGTGGGGCCTCGGCGTGGGCCTGCTCGTCCAGGCGCACTTGCCGTCGCTCTTCGTGGCCCCGCTGTCGTTGAGTGGAGCGCTTCTCGCGGCGCCACTCTGGCCCGACGTCGTCGGCTGGCTTCCGCTCCCGGCGCTGCTCAGTGCCGCGGGGCTCGACCTGGGAGCGCTCGGCCTCGACGGTGGCGTCGGCCCCGCGGCCGGCATCGCTCCGGCGGTCGCGGGGGCGTGGGTCGTCGCCATCCTGGCCGCGGGTGGGTGGTCGTTCCTCCACCGCGACCTGGGCTGACCGGCATCCAGCCCCCCCGACCGCGGCGGGCGGACGCCGGGCGTCAGACGCGAACGCGGGCGACGGTCTCGCCGTACTCCGTCTCGCCGACGGGTTCGAAGCCCGCGCGGAGGAAGAACGCCTCGGGCCCACCGACACCGGGTTCGTAGATGACGTCGACGTGGTTCATGCCCCGGCGACGTGCTTCCTCCAAGAGCTCACCGAGTGCGAAACGGCCGACGCCGCGGCCCTGGTCGTCGGCGTCGACGTTGATGCGCCACAGCACCGAGCGGAAGTGCTCCTCGTGCGCTTCGGGGTCGAAGTTCGCGCTCACGAAGCCCACGACCTCGTCACCGTCCAGCACGACCCGCTGCCACGACGTCTGCGGATCCATCACCGTGGCGGCGATGCCGTAACTCACCGGGGCGAGGAACTGCTCCTGCCCGGGCTTCAGCGACAGGTTGTTCACCGCCACGATCGTGGAGGCGGAGAGTTCGACGAGACGAAGGTCGGCCATGCGCCCAGGCTATCCGCCCCGCCGATCCGCGCAACATTTCGGATGCCATCGCCCCGGCATCCACCCGCTCCCGTCCCGAGAAACGCAATGCACGGCGAGAAACGCGGTGCCGCGCCGTTTCCCGGCGCGAATCGCTTTTCTCGGGCAGGAGAGCCCCCAACTATCTCGACATCAAGAGACTTTGTGGCCGTGCGATAGGCTGAAGCGCAACCCTGGCCGCCTCTACGGAGAGATTCAACGTGCCCGATTCCACCATCATCTACACGTACACCGACGAGGCGCCGGCGCTTGCTACGGCGTCGTTCCTGCCCATCGTGCAGGCCGTCACGACGCAGGCGGGCATCGATGTCGAGACCCGCGACATCTCGCTCGCCGGCCGCATCCTCGCCGCCTTCCCGCAGCGCCTCACCCCCGAGCAGCACGTCGGCGACGCACTCGCCGAACTGGGCGGTCTCGCCACGCTCCCCGAGGCGAACATCATCAAGCTGCCCAACATCTCCGCATCCATTCCCCAGCTCAAGGCCGCGATCGCCGAGCTGCAGTCGCAGGGATACGACATCCCCGACTACCCCGATGACGCGACGAGCGTCGAAGACAAGGACGTGCGGGCGCGGTACGACCGCATCAAGGGCTCGGCCGTCAACCCGGTGCTCCGCGAGGGCAACAGCGACCGCCGTGCCCCGCTCGCGGTGAAGAACTACGCGAAGAAGCACCCGCACCGTAACAAGCCGTTCGTCGAGGGCTCGAAGACCCGCGTCGCGACGATGGGTCACGACGACTTCAAGAGCAACGAGAAGTCGTGGGTCGCCGCGCACGACGACGTGCTCACCATCCGTCACACGGCGGAAGACGGCACGGTGACCGTCCTGAAAGACAACCTCAAGGTCCTCCCGCGCGAGATCGTGGATGCCACGTTCCTCTCGGCCGCGGCCCTCGACACGTTCCTCGCAGAGACCGTCGCCCAGGCCCAGGCCGACGACGTGCTCTTCTCTGTGCACCTCAAGGCCACGATGATGAAGGTCAGCGACCCGATCATCTTCGGTCACGTCGTGAAGGCGTACTTCGCCGACGTGTTCGCGCAGTACGGCGAGAAGATCGCGGCGGCGGGCCTGAACCCGAACAACGGGCTCGGCGGCATCCTGTCGGGTCTCGGTTCGGTCGACGGCGGCGCCGAGATCGCCGCGGCGTTCGAAAAGGCCGTCGACGACGCCGCGCGCCTGTCGTACGTCAACTCCGACAAGGGCATCACGAACCTCCACGTCCCCTCCGACGTCATCGTGGATGCCTCGATGCCCGCGCTCATCCGCAACGGCGGCAAGCTCTGGGGCGCCGACGGGGGAGAGGCCGACACGCTCGCCGTCATCCCCGACTCGTCGTACGCCGGTGTGTACCAGGCCGTGATCGACGACGTGATTGCCAACGGTCCGCTCAACCCGGCCACGATCGGCACCGTCCCGAACGTGGGCCTCATGGCGCAGGCCGCCGAGGAGTACGGCAGCCACGACAAGACGTTCGAGATCGACGCGGCCGGTCGCGTCGAGGTCGTCGACGGCGACGGCAACGTCGTCATCGAGCACGACGTGCAGCCCGGCGATATCTGGCGCGCGACCCAAACGAAGTACGTCGCGGTCGTCGACTGGGTGAACCTCGCCGTTCGCCGCGCCCGCGCCACGAACGTCCCGGCCGTCTTCTGGCTCGACGTGAACCGCGCCCACGACGCCCAGATCATCGCGAAGGTCTACCAGGCGCTCGCGACGATCGACACCCAGGGCCTCGAGCTCCTGATCCTGCCGCCCGCCGAAGCCACGCGATACACGCTCGCGCGTCTGCGTCACGGCCTCGACACGATCTCGGTCACCGGCAACGTGCTGCGCGACTACCTCACCGACCTCTTCCCCATCCTCGAGGTCGGCACGAGCGCCAAGATGCTCTCGATCGTGCCGCTGCTCGCGGGCGGTGGTCTGTTCGAGACCGGCGCCGGCGGATCGGCTCCGAAGCACGTCCAGCAGCTCGTCGAAGAGAACTACCTGCGCTGGGACTCGCTGGGGGAGTTCTTCGCCCTCGCCGCCTCGCTCGAGCACTACGCCGGCTTCACCGGCAACGCCCGCGCGCAGGTGCTCGCCGACACGCTGGACGCCGCGACCGGCTCGTTCCTCGAGAACGACAAGTCGCCGGGACGTGCACTCGGCACGATCGACAACCGCGGCAGCCACTTCTACCTCGCCCTGTACTGGGCACAGGAGCTGGCGACGCAGACGGCGGATGCCGACCTCGCCGCGGTCTTCGCGCCGGTGGCCGAGGCCCTCGCCTCGAACGAGGACGCGATCGTCGAGGAGCTCCTCGCCGTGCAGGGTCAGCCCGCGGAGATCGGCGGCTACTACCGCCCCGACACCGCGCTGGTCGAGAAGGTCATGCGCCCCTCGGCGACGCTGAACGGGATCATCGACGCCCTGCGCTGATCGACTGACAGAAGAGGGGTGGATGCCAGTGGCATCCACCCCTCTTCTGTTCCTGCCGGGCGGAGGTCGGCAGATTCCGCTCGCCCTGTCGCCGCTCCCTCTCGGCACAACTCCGGCAGATGTCGCGGCCGCGCACGGCCGGCTGCCGCTGCGGTACACAACGCAGGAGTTCTGCGGGGCGGTTGCCGCCGTTCCGGCGGTCGGGGTCTCCGGCGGGCCGATTCTCCTTCGTTGTGTCCTCGGGCGGCTCCTGCCCGGCACAACTCCGGCAGATGTCGCGGCCACGCCCGCGCGGCGGCCACAGCACCCCGACGGCCAAAGAACGACGAAGGGGCCGGATGCCATGGCATCCGACCCCTGTCGACGGTGGCTCAGTAGTGGACCGACACCTCGGTGCCGCGGTAGGCCCAGTCATACAGCAGCTTGGCGTTGGCGATCGTCAGGTTGATGCACCCGTGGCTCATCGGCGTCCCGAAGTTGCTGTGCCAGTACGTGCCGTGGAACCCCTCGTCGCCGTTGAAGTAGGCGACCCAGGGCACGTCCTTGGTGCACCAGTCGTAGCCGGGGACACAGCCCATGTCCTGCATCGCGGTCTTCCAGCCGATGCGGAAGTTGCCGGTGTGGGTCTCCCAGCCGC
This sequence comes from Microbacterium enclense, assembly GCF_004022425.1. Taxonomy (GTDB): domain Bacteria; phylum Actinomycetota; class Actinomycetes; order Actinomycetales; family Microbacteriaceae; genus Microbacterium; species Microbacterium enclense_A. The sequence continues at coordinate 12,622 of NZ_RBZY01000027.1, forward strand.
TCTTGCCCGAGGACATCGACCAGTGCTGGTACACCTGACCGTTCTGGTACAGCGTGACGGTCTGGTTGCTCAGGTTGACGTCGATGTTGCGCTCGGTCTTCGTCGTCTCGAACGGTGCCTCGGTGACCGCCAGCGCGTAGCGGCCGTTGCCCTCGGCCAGCTGCGCGGCGAAGGCGGCGGCGATCCCCGAGGTGTCGCCGAGCGTGCGGCCGGTCTGGCCCTCGGTGATGGTGTGGATGACCGCGCCACCGGTGTCGACGATCACGTCGGCGTTGACCGCCCCGCGATCGACCGCGCCGGCGAGACCATCGACCGCCGTCTGGATGCCGGCCTGGTCGGCCGTGATCGCGAAGGCGCCCTCACCGTCGGACGTGACCGTCAGCCATGACGCGGCGGTCGCGCGGTCGACCGCGACGGTGCGCTCGTCACCGATGTAGAAGCCCGCGGAATCGAGGATGCCGTTCAGGGTGGCGACGGCGGCGTCGGCCTCTTCGGTGCTTACCAACGCGTCGACCGGGACGACACCGGCCTGCGCGGTCGTCTGCGCGGTGCCCGCGTCGAACGCGGATTGGAGAGCGGCGGTGACGGTGGAAACGTCGAGGCCCTCGCCCGGTTCGGCCGGGGTCGCAACGTAGGACTGCGCACCGCTGTCGAACGCGACGGTGGCGTCGACCGGGGCGCGGTAGCTGCCGGGAGCGCGCTCGCGGAGCACAGCGGCGGCCGCAGCGGGGTCGACCTGGATCTCGACCCCGGTGCCGGTGGGGAACCACGACGCCGGCTTCCACATGGGGTTGTCGGCGAAGGCCTTCTCGGCGATCGCGGTGGCGTCGACGCTGGCGCCGAGGTCGGCACCCGTGACGGTCACGTCGCCGGCCGGGCTCTCGACGGTCACCTCCGTGCTCGCGAGGCGAGCCGAGATGGCCTGCGCGGCCGCTCCGGCGGTGAGACCGCCGATCTGCACGCCGGCCACCGAGGCACCGGGGGCGATGAGCACCAGCGAGGCAGCGATGAGGGCGACGGCCGTCGCCCCGGCGGGGATTCCGATCCACAGGCCGGAGCGGTTCTTCCGCTTGGCGGGCTCGCTCGGAGCCCACGCGTACGTCGTTGCGTCGGTGCCGTTCGCGCCGTCGGTCATAGGTGATCCCCCCGATAAGTCAGTCTTTCCATGCTAAGGGGGCACCCTGCGACGCGCCCGTGAGGTTTGTCACGTTCTCATCACGCCGACGCCGGGGTGCTCAGTTCGCGAAGACCTTGCCCGGATTCAGGATGCCGAGCGGGTCGAACGCGCGCGCGATGTCGCGTTGCAGGCGCCACTGGTCGTCGCCGAGCTCGTCCGCGAGCCAGCGGCGTTTGAGCACCCCGACGCCGTGTTCCCCGGTCAGGGTCCCGCCCAGGTCGAGGGCGGCGCGGAACAGATCCTCGGCCGCGGACCAGACGACGGCCGGCACGTCGGGCCCGTCGAACACGAAGTTCGGGTGCAGGTTTCCGTCGCCGGCGTGGGCGACCGTGGGGATCACGAGGCCGTACTCGCGCTCTATCCGCGCGATGGCGTCGAACATCGCGGGGAGAGCGCTGCGCGGCACCGATATGTCCTCGATGAGCGTGGTGCCCAGGGTCTCCATGGCGGGATGGAGCGCGCGGCGGATCGCGAGCAGCGCCTCGCCCTCGACGTCGTCGGCCGCGACGGCGACTCGGCCGCCAACTCCGCGCAGCACCTCGGCGATCCCGCGCGCCTCGTCGGCTGCCGTCGGGCCGTCCGTCTGGATCGTCAGCTGGGCGGCGCCCGCGGGCGGCGGGGCGAGCGACAGCAGGCGATGCACGGCCGCGAGGCTCGTGGCATCCATCAGTTCCATGATCGCGGGCTGGATGCCGGACACCGTGACCGCGGCCGATGCCACCGCCGCCGATCGCACGTCGTCGAAGAGCGCGGTCAGCGTCACGCGTTCGCCCGCAATCAAGCGGCGGAGTTTCAGCGTCGCGCCGACGACGACGCCGAGGATGCCTTCGGAGCCGATGACGAGCGAGGTCAGATCGAGGCCCGTGACGCCCTTGACGCTGCGGTGCCCGAGGTGCAGCAGCCGTCCGTCGGCGAGGACGAGGTCGACGCCGAGGACCGCGTCGCGTACGACGCCGTACTTGGCGCACAGCAGGCCTCCCGCGCCGGTGGCGATGTTGCCGCCCACGGTCGAGATGGCGCGACTCGCGGGGTCCGGCGCCCACCACACCCCGTGCGGTTCGAGCAGGGCGTTCAGATCGGCGTTCAGGATGCCGGGCTCCACCACCGTGAGCAGATCGTCGGGGCGGATCTCAAGGACGCGATCCATGGCGCGCAGAGACAGCGAGATCTCGCCGCCGCCCGTGTTGGCGCCGCCCGCGAGTCCGGTGCCGGCGCCGCGCGGAACCACCGGGGTGCGGGTGGCCGTCGCGGTCCGCATCACGGCCCGGACGTCGGCGACGGAGGCCGCATGGACGACGGCGAGGGGAGTGCCGGACGCGGCGTGCCCGGACTTGTCCGCCCGAGCCGCGGCGAGGGCGGCGGGGGAGACGTCGACGCGATCGCCGAGTTCTGCTCTCAGCAGCGCGACGACGTCGGCGCTCACGCCAGGCGCCGGCGGCCGTTCAGGGCGCCGAAGGTGACGGCGACGATGGCGAAGATCAGTCCGATCCAGGCCTGCCCCATGCTCCACCAGGCGATCGTGGCCGCGGCGTAGACGAACAGCTCGACGATCGCGCGGATGAACGGATGGACCGCGAGGACGGCGCGCGGCGAGACGAACAACGCCCACACGAGGATCGCGAGGACGGGGGCGCCGATCCCGGCGACGATGTTCCAGGGGAAGGGCCAGCCGGTGAAGCCCCAGATCGCGAGGGTCACGAACGCGGCGACACCGCACAGCACGCTGCCGATCTCGACCGCCGTCGGGCGCGGACGCATACCGGGGGCGAGGGGCGCCTGCGCGCGGACGTTCGGGGAATCGGTCACGCCGCCATTTTACGTGGGGTGCGGGCCGTGGCATCCGAGATCCTTCGCACACGAGCGACACGCCCGGGCGCGTGTCAGCGCGACCCGGTAGGGTGAGGGGGTCGCGACTGGCGTTGAGGTGGGGAACCACCGGGGAGCGACCGCTTGACGGTATTCGACCGCACGCCTGGGTCGATGCGGTATCTTCGCGGGCTCGCCGAGCCCGCGGCATCCGGAACCATCGTCAAGGAGATCGCATGACCGATCCGTACTTCACCGCCCCGCTCTCGGAGGTCGACCCCGAGATCGCCCAGGTGCTCGAGCGCGAGCTCGACCGCCAGCGTGGCTATCTCGAGATGATCGCGTCCGAGAACTTCGTCCCCGTCTCGGTGCTGCAGTCGCAGGGGTCCGTTCTGACCAACAAGTACGCCGAGGGCTACCCGGGTCGTCGGTACTACGGCGGATGCGAAGAGGTCGACGTCGCCGAGGAGCTCGCGATCGAGCGCGCGAAGGCGCTGTTCGGCGCGGGTTTCGCGAACGTCCAGCCGCACTCCGGCGCGTCCGCGAACGCCGCCGTCCTGCACGCGATCGCCCGTCCCGGCGACACGCTGCTCGGTCTCGCGCTCGACCAGGGCGGTCACCTGACGCACGGCATGAAAATCAACTTCTCGGGCCGTCTGTACGACATCGTCGCGTACGGGGTCGACCCCGAGACCTCGATCATCGACATGGACGAGGTCCGCCGTCTCGCCGTCGAGCACAAGCCCAAGGTCATCATCGCCGGGTGGTCGGCGTACCCGCGCCAGCTCGACTTCGCCGCGTTCCGTGCGATCGCCGACGAGGTCGGTGCCCTCCTGTGGGTCGACATGGCGCACTTCGCCGGTCTCGTGGCCGCCGGTGTGCACCCGAGCCCCATCCCGCACGCCCACGTCGTCTCGACCACGGTCCACAAGACGATCGGCGGACCCCGCTCGGGCCTCATCCTCACGAACGACCCCGACCTCGCGAAGAAGATCAACACCGCGGTCTTCCCCGGTCAGCAGGGCGGCCCGCTCATGCACGTCATCGCCGCCAAGGCCACGGCGTTCAAGCTCGCGATGACGCCCGAGTTCAAGGAACGTCAGGAGCGCACGCTCCGCGGAGCGGCGATCCTCGCCGACCGTCTCACCCAGGACGACGTGAAGAACGCCGGTATCGCCGTGCGCTCGGGCGGCACCGACGTGCACCTCGTGCTCGTCGACCTCCGCGAGGCCGAGATCGACGGCAAGCAGGCCGAAGACCTGCTGCACGAGATCCACATCACGGTCAACCGCAACGCCGTCCCCAACGACCCGCGCCCGCCGATGGTCACGTCCGGGCTGCGCATCGGAACTCCGGCCCTCGCGACGCGCGGGTTCGGAGACGCGGAGTTCACCGAGGTGGCCGACATCATCGCGCTCGCGCTGATCCCCGGCGCCGACGTCGAGGCGTTGCGCACCCGCGTGGCCGCGCTGACGGCGGCGTTCCCGCTGTACCCCGGCCTGCAGCAGTGACCCCGCCGGGGCCCGGCGCCGCCCGTTCTGCGGCGCCGGGTCCTGGCATCCGGTGTTCCAGGACCGAGCGCCCCGGCGGAGCCAGCGCACTGCTCGCATAAACGCTCCGGCTCAGCGCAAACGCCCGGGCGCGGCGTTTCGGCCGACCCCGAGCGTTTATGGCGCGAGCACCCCCACGCAATCTCAGAGGAAGAGGGATGCCATGACGGCGACGATTCTCGACGGCAAGGCCGCGGCGGCGGCGATCAAGACGGAGCTCGCCGAGCGGATCGCGGCGCTGCGCGAGCGCGGAATCGTGCCAGGCATCGCCACCGTGCTCGTCGGCGCCGACCCGGCGTCGCAGCTGTACGTCGGCATGAAGCACAAGCAGTCCGAGGCGATCGGCATGAATTCGATCCAGGTCGAGCTGCCCGCCGCGTCGACGCAGGAAGAGGTCGAGGCGGTGATCGACGGCCTCAACGCCGACCCGGCCTGTCACGGCTACATCGTGCAGCTGCCGCTGCCGAAGCACCTCGACACCGACGCGATCCTCGAACGCATCGATCCGGCGAAGGATGCCGACGGCCTCCACCCCACGAACCTCGGCCGCCTGGTGCTGAACGTCAACGCCCCCATCACGACGCCGCTGCCGTGCACGCCGCGCGGTGTCATCGAGTTGCTGCTCCGCAACGACTACGACCTGAAGGGCAAGGAGGTCGTCGTCGTGGGCCGCGGCGTCACGATCGGCCGCTCGATCGGGCTGCTGCTGACCCGCCGCGAGATCAACGCGACCGTGACCCTCACGCACACCGGAACGACCGATCTGACGAAGCACCTGCGTGAGGCCGACGTCATCGTGGCGGCCGCGGGCGTGAAGCACATCGTGCGTGCCGAGGACGTCAAGCCCGGTGCCGCGGTGCTCGACGTGGGCGTGACCCGGGAGATCGACCCCGAGACGGGGAAGAACCGCGTCTACGGCGACGTGCACCCCGACGTGGCCGCGGTCGCCGGGTTCCTCTCGCCCAATCCGGGCGGGGTGGGGCCGATGACCGTCGCGCTGCTGATGACCAACGTCGTCGAAGCCGCGGAGCGCGCGACCGGACTCTGACCCGTCGCAGGTGAACCACGCGCGCACGCGCCCTGAACACACGGAGCCCCGACACGCCAGCGGGGTGCGCCGATCCGCGCGACGTGGCATCGTCGTCTCATGACTGAGTCCGTGCTGAACGACCTCCTCCGCCGCGTCACCGAGAGCGGCCTGCTCGACGAGCCGAGCATCGATGACGACACCGTCGTCGGACTGGGCCACCTGGATGCCGCGGGCGTCGAGGTGGAGGTCGATCTCGACCCCGAGATCGACGACGAGGACGAGCCCGACGTCGAGGCGATCATGACGTCGCTGTCGGACATCCTCTCCGTGAGCGAGGACCGCTGGCGTGCGATCGTCGACGAGGTGGTGACCGAGATCGAGGACGCGCTCGAGGACGACGAGGTCGACAGCGAGATCGACCTGCGTACCGACCTCGAGGCCGTGGGCGTCGGCGTGTTCGCCGACGCGATCATCGTGGTGTTCGCCGGAGCAATGTCGTTCCCCGACGCGCTCGTGCACGTGCAGCTCACCCCGGAGCTCGAGGTCGAGGACATCGAGATCGTCGGCGACGACGACGACGATGAGGACGAGGAAGACGACGACGAGGACTGACCCGTGACGAAGGGGGCCGGGCGTGATCGTCCGGCCCCCTGAATGTCTCGGCGTCACTGCGCGGCGATCTCCTCCCAGAACGGCGCCACGACCGCCGCGCTGACGCGGAGATCGAGCAGCAGGAACGGCCGGTCCTCGGGGTCGCGGGCGGCCCAGGATGCCAGGGCGTCGAGGTCGTCGGCATCCCGGACGATCACTCCCTCGGCGCCGAGGCCGCGCGCGACCGCCGCGAAGTCGACCTCGGGAATCAGCATCGGGTCGGGGTGCAGCCCCTTCCTGCCGTAGTTCAGGACCTCCGCGCCGTACTGCGCGTCGTTCCACACCACGGCGAGCCCGCGGCCGCGCGCGACGCGGATCGCGGTCTCGAGGTCGGCGATCGCCATGAGTCCGCCGCCGTCGCCCGTGGTCAGCACGATGGTCGCGTCCGGGCGGGCCACCGCGGCACCCGGCACGCTCGGAAAGCCCAGCCCGATCGACTGGTAGGCGGTGCCGACCATGAGGTTGCGGTCGGGGGAGGCCACGGGCCAGTACATGTTGGACCAGCCGAGGAAGTGTCCGCCGTCCGAGACGACGACGCGATCCGCGGGCAACAGCTCGGCGATGCGGGCCGCCGCGGTGCGCGGGTCGAGGCGGCCGTCGGGTCCGACGCCGGTACCCGGCGCCTGGCGGCGCGCGGCTTCGAGATCGAGTCCACTGCCCCACGTCGAGGGATCGGATCCGCGGACACGCAGGCGCCGCACGATCTCGCCGGCGACCTCGGCCGCGTCGCCGCGGACGTAGCCGCCGACGTGCGGGTGTGTCGCGGTGGGCGCGAGGTCGACCTGGAATACCCGCGTCCCCGGTGCGAACAGCGCCCCGAAACGCATCGTGAACTGGTTGAGGGCGGCGCCGAAGACGACGGCCACGTCGGCCTCGCGCACCAGCGCCATGGCGCCGACTGCGCCGAACCCGCCCGCGACGCCGAGGTCGCGCCCGGCGTCGGGGAACAGCCCGCGGCCGAGCGCCGTGGTGGTGGTGAGAGCACCGGTCAGGGTCGCGAGCTCGCCGAGCACCGCCCCGGCACCCGCGAGCCAGGCTCCGCGTCCGCCGAGCAGCAGCGGACGCTCGGCGGTCGCCAGGGCGTCGACGATCGCGTCGATGACACCGTCGGCGTAGGCCCCGCGCGGCGGGTGCTCCGGTGTGACGTGAGGGGCCGCGGCATCGGGGACCGGGCCCGCCTCCCGCGTCGCGACGTCGTACGGGATGCCGAGGACCACTGGCAGGCGGTACGTGAGGGCGTGCTCGATCGCGATGACGACCGTGGCGGCGGCGTCGCGATGACCCACGGTGTAGGTGCGCGCACCGACGCCGGCCGCGAGCGCGATCTGGTCGACGCCCCAGGGGCGCGGGCCCGAGGTCGGCTCGTCACCGACGATGAGCACGATCGGCGTGCGTGCCTGCACGGCTTCCGCGAGGGCGGTGAGAGTGTTCGTGAATCCGGCACCGTAGGTGGCGGTCGCGGCGGCGAGTCGTCCGGAGGCCCGATAGTGCGCGTCGGCGGCGACGACCCCGGCCGCTTCATGCCGGACGGCGACGAAGCCGGAGGCGGTGTCGCGGCCGAGGGCGTCGAGGAAGTACGCGTTGCCGTTGCCCATGACTCCGAAGACGGTGTCGATGTGGCGGGCGAGGGTGTGCGCGACGTGCGCGGAGACGGTGGGCATGACGAAGGACGCCTTTCGACACGGACGGAATGGATGCCGTATGTGTCTCGCGAATGCCCGCTACGTGCCCTTTTTTCGAGCAGCGACGCACGCCCCGTGCGCCTGACCGGGTCAGTCTAGCTCGCACGAGTCGCCACGATTCGTCGCCTCACCCACCCCGGAGGCGACGGATCTTGCTTCTCACGCTGAGGGATCGGCAGGGCGTCGGGGCGGAGCCTGGCCTTTGCGGCGACGGAGCGCGCCCACTTGTACGCGGCGTATATCGGCAGCGCCTCCCGCGCTGACCAAGAATGAGCGGGGAGACCCGCACCGACCCAGGAGGACCCATGACCGATTCGCGCGAGAGCGAACTGCTGGCATCCGTACCGACCGGCCTGTTGATCAACGGGGAATGGCGCGATGCCGAAGGCGGCAAGACCGTCGAGGTCAGCGACCCCGCGACCGGTGAGGTCATCCGCGAGATCGCCGACGCCTCGGTCGCCGACGGCGTCGCCGCGATGGATGCCGCGGCCGAGGCGTTCCCGTCCTGGGCGGCGACCCCGGCGCGCGAGCGTGCCGAGATCCTCCGTCGCGCGTTCGACCTGCTGCAGGAGCGCAAGGAGGACGTCGCGCTCCTGATGACCCTCGAGATGGGCAAGCCCCTCGCCGAGGCTCGTGGCGAGGTCGGCTACGGCGGCGAGTTCCTGCGCTGGTTCAGCGAGGTCACCGCCCACACGCAGGGCCGCTACGGCGCGAACCCCGAAGGTACCGGTCGCATGATCGTCTCGCAGCACCCCGTGGGTCCCTGCTACCTCATCACCCCGTGGAACTTCCCGCTCGCCATGGCGACGCGCAAGATCGCGCCCGCGCTCGCCGCCGGCTGCACCGTCGTCATCAAGCCCGCGACCCTCACGCCGCTCACGACGCTGTTCTTCGCGCAGATCCTGCAGGATGCCGGTGTGCCGGCGGGCGTCGTCAACGTCGTGACGACCACGAGCACCGGCCCCGTCTCTGAGCGCATCATCTCCGACCCGCGGCTGCGGAAGCTGTCGTTCACCGGGTCGACCCCGGTCGGCGTGAAGCTGCTGCAGCAGGCCGCCCCGGGCGTTCTGCGCACGTCCATGGAGCTCGGCGGCAACGCTCCGTTCGTGGTCTTCGACGACGCCGACCTGGACAAGGCGGTCGAAGGGGCGATGCTCGCGAAGTTCCGCAACATCGGCCAGGCGTGCACCGCGGCGAACCGCTTCATCGTGCAGCGATCGGTCGTGGAGGAGTTCACGCGTCGCGTCACCGAACGTGTCCAGGGCCTGAAGATCGGCCGCGGCACCGACGAGGGCGTGCAGATCGGGCCGCTGATCGATGACCGCGCGGTCGACAAGGCGAAGACGCTCGTGGGGGATGCCGTCGAGCGCGGCGCCGTGGTCACGACCGGCGGCGCGCCCATCGACGGCCCCGGAACGTTCTTCGAACCCACCGTCGTGTCCGACGTCCAGCCGGGCAGCGAGATCCTCCGCGAGGAGATCTTCGGGCCGGTGCTCGCGATCGTCCCCTTCGACACCGAGGACGAGGCCGTGCGCATCGCCAACGACACCGAGTACGGTCTCGTCTCCTACGTCTTCACGGAGTCGCTCGCCCGCGGTCAGCGCATGATCGACAAGCTCGAGACCGGGATGATGGGCCTCAACGTCGGCGTCGTCTCCAACGCTGCGGCGCCCTTCGGCGGCTGGAAGCAGTCCGGCCTCGGCCGCGAGGGCGGCGACGAGGGCATTCACGAGTACCTGCAGACGAAGTACACGCTGACGGCGAACCCCTACGCCTGACACACCGGATGCCACGACCCCGCGCTCTCGTCCGAGCGTCGGTGTCGTGGCATCCGTCTTTCTCTCACGCGTCGGCGGGGGAGGCGTGGCGGTCCAGGAACGCGAACACCTCGGCGTCGTCGACCCCGGGGAACATGCCGCGGGGGAGCGGTGAAAACATGTGCCGGTGCACGCGAGCGCTCGGCCACGCCTTGCCCTGCCAGCGTGCGGCGGCCTCGGTGTCGGGGCGGCGGCAGCACGACTCGTCGGGGCAGCGCGAGACTCCGCGCGTCGTCGTCTCTCGCCCGCGGAACCACCGGGCATCGTCGAACGGAACGCCCACGGTGATCGAGAAGTCGCCGTCCGAGGTCGTGCCCGTCTGGGTCGAGCACCAGAAGGTTCCGGCGGGGGTGTCGGTGTACTGGTAGTGCTCGGTCGTGCGATTGTGCTCGTCGAAGGCGGAGCGGGCCGAGAACTTCTTGCAGATGATCTGTCCTTCCACCGACCCGGTCACGTCGGTCGGCAGCGGAAGGCCGTCGTTCTCGTAGACGCGCGAGATGGCCCCGTCGCCGTCGACCCGCAGGAAGTGCAACCGGATGCCGAGATGCGTCGTCGAGAGGTTCGTCATGCGCATCGCGGCGGCCTCGTGCGTCACGCCGAACGCGTCGCGGAAGTCCTCGACGGCGAGGTTGCGGTCCTTCTTCGCCTGCGCGAGGAACGCGACGGAGTTCGTCTCGGGCATCAGGCAGCACGCGGCGTAGTAATTGATCTCAAGTCGTTGCTGGAGGAAGTCGGCGTAGTCGGTGGGCGGACGGTGTCCGAGGAGGCGGTGCGCCATGGCCTGCAGCGCCATCGACCGCAGCCCGTGCCCGCCGGGAATGGATGCCGGGGGGAGGTAGATGCGTCCGTTCTCGAGGTCGGTCACCGAGCGCGCCGAGTGGGGGAGGTCGGCGACGTAGATGAGCTCGAACCCCAGCTGCTCGGCCATGATGCTCACGGTGCGGTGCGTGAGCGCCCCGGAGGTGTGGCCCGCAGCTTTGAGCTGCTTCTCGGCGAGCCCCTCGATGTCGGGGAGGTGGTTGTCGATCCCGCGCATGCGCAGGCGCAGCTCGGTGTTCGCCCGCCGGGCCTCTTCGGGGCTCGCGATGGTCTCGCGCTCGCGGCGCTGCAGTTCCCGGTGGAGCCCGAGGACCGCCTCGATCGTCTCGTCGCTCGTGCCCTTGCTGACCTTGATCGCAGGGATGCCGAGCTGCCGGAAGAACGGGCTCGATTGCGCGCGCTCGAGCTCGATCTCCAGAGCGGCCCGCCGGTTCGGCGGCTCGGTCGAGAGCAGCTCGGTGACCTCGGTCTCGGTCGCGCGCGCGATCTCTTGCAGCAGCGACAGCTTGGGCTCGCGCTTTCCGTTCTCGATGAGGCTGAGCTGGCTGCCCGCGACTCCGACGAGTGCGCCGAGTTCGTCGAGCGTGTAGCCGCGCGCCACACGGTGATGGCGGATGCGGTGTCCGAGCGTGGTGAGTTCCAACGACGAGGCCATTCCTTGACGATAGCGAAAGATCGAGGATTCTTGCGTGCCAAAGCCGACGAAAGTAGGCGCCGAGAGTTGCACAGTGGAGGAAGACCACCAAATTCGCTCTCAATCGAGGAGACCGACATGGCACTCGCCGACATCTTCACCGGACGCCCCTCCGGTCGCACCGCCTCGCAGTCCCGCCCCGTGCACGGCGTCCGCCCGTCCGTCGAGGGTCCCGGACTCGCCGCCCTCACGGCCTGGGTCGATCAGGTCGCCGCGCTCACGCAGCCCGACCGCATCCACTGGGTCGACGGATCGGCGGCCGAGAACGACGCCCTCCTGCGCGACATGGTGGACGAGGGCAAGCTCGTCAAGCTCAACCCCGAATGGCGGCCGGGGTCGTACCTGGCCCGCTCGCACCCGAGCGATGTCGCCCGGCTGGAGTCGCGCACCTACATCGCGTCGGAGCGGGAAGAGGATGCCGGACCCACCAACAACTGGATCGCCCCGGCCGAGATCCGACAGACGCTGGACGGCGTCTTCGAGGGGTCGATGCGCGGACGCACCATGTACGTCGTACCGTTCTCGATGGGAGCGGTCGGCGGGCCCCTGAGTCACATCGGCGTGCAGATCACCGACAGCGCCTACGCCGTGGCATCCATCGGCATCATGACGCGCGTCGGCACCGCGGTCCTCGAGCAGATCGCTGCGGGCGCGCCGTGGGTGAAGACCGTGCACTCGGTCGGGGCACCGCTCGCTCCGGGCGAGGCGGACGTCGCGTGGCCGTGCAACGACGAGAAGTACATCGTGCAGTTCCCCGACACGCTCGAGGTCTGGTCGTTCGGCTCGGGGTACGGCGGCAACGCGATCCTGGCGAAGAAGTGCTTCGCGCTGCGTATCGCCTCGGTGATCGGCCGCGACGAGGGCTGGCTCGCCGAGCACATGCTGCTCATCCGCGTGATCGACCCGAAGGGCAAGGCCTACCACGTCGCGGCGGCGTTCCCCTCGGCGTGCGGCAAGACCAACCTCGCGATGCTCCGCCCGACAATCCCCGGGTGGCGGGTCGAGACGCTCGGCGACGACATCACCTGGATCCGCCCGGGCGAGGACGGACGCCTGTGGGCCATCAACCCCGAGGCCGGCTTCTTCGGCGTCGCACCCGGCACGGGCGAGTCCACGAACGTCACGGCGGTCGAGACGCTGTGGGGCAACACGATCTTCACGAACGTCGCACTGCGTCCCGATGGCGACGTCTGGTGGGAGGGGCTCACGGACGAGGCCCCGCCGCACCTCATCGACTGGGAGGGCAACGACTGGACCCCCGCGTCGGGTCGCCCCGCCGCGCACCCGAACTCGCGCTTCACCGTCGCGGCCGCTCAGTGCCCGCAGATCGCCGACGACTGGGAGACCCCCGAGGGCGTTCCGCTCGACGTCATCCTGTTCGGCGGCCGCCGCGCCACGAACGTGCCGCTCGTCCTCGAGGCCACGGACTGGTCGCACGGCGTGTTCCTGGGCTCGACGGTGTCGAGCGAGAAGACGGCCGCGCAGGAGGGAACGGTCGGCGAACTCCGGCGCGACCCGTTCGCGATGCTGCCCTTCTGCGGGTACAACATGGGCGACTACTTCGGCCACTGGCTGAAGGTCGGTCAGCAGCTACGCTTCGACCGCGCACCGCGCATCTTCCAGGTCAACTGGTTCCGCAAGGGTGACGACGGACGGTTCCTGTGGCCGGGCTTCGGCGACAACGCGCGGGTGATCGACTGGATCATCCGTCGCGTCGACGGTCAGGTGGAGGCCGTCGACAGCCCCATCGGCCGCCTGCCGCGCGTCGAGGACCTCGACCTCTCGGGTCTCGACCTCCCCGAGGCCGACCTCGCCGAACTGTTCGCCATCGACACGCAGTCGTGGCTGGCCGAGGCCGATCTCACCGAGAAGTTCTACGACACGTTCGGCACCCACCTCCCGGCCGCTCTTCGCGCCGAACTCGCCGCCCTCCGCTACCGCCTCCAGCGCGCGTAGCCCTCGACCCGCTCGCCCCGCCCGCCGTGTCGCGCGCGGGCCGAGCGCGAACTCGACGCCCCTCCCTGCTCTTGGCGCGCGGGAGGGGCGTCGTCCTTCGTACCAGGGAGGGGCCGGTGGACACCGTGGCCGCGGTCGCCTCGTTCCGCGAGACTGCACGCGCCTGACGAAACAGCGGCAGGCTGCAACCGAGATGTCACGCGGATGCAGTCTCGGCACACCGCCGGGCTCGCAGCCGCGACGCACGCTCACACCAGGAGCTGGTGCTTCGCGAGCTCGCGGTAGAGGGGGACGGATGCCACGAGATCGCTGTGCGTGCCCTGGCCGACCACCCGCCCGTTCTCGAGCACGACGATGAGGTCGCTGTCGACGACCGTGGACAGGCGATGCGCGATGACCAGCAGCGTGCGCCCGGTGGCGACGGCGTCGATCGCCTCACGCATGCGCTGTTCGTTGACCCCGTCGAGCGACGACGTGGACTCGTCCAGCAGGAGCACCGGGGGTGCGGCCAGCAGTGCTCGGGCGATCGCGAGCCGCTGACGCTCGCCGCCGGAGAGCATGACGCCGTCTTCGCCGACCGGGGCGTCGACCCCGAGCGGGCTGCGCTCCAGCACGTCGCCGAGGTTGACCGCCCGCAGTACCCGCTCGCAGTCGGCGTCGGATGCCTCGGGCGAGGCCAGACGCAGGTTGTCGGCGATCGTGCCGGCCAGCGTCGGGGCGTCCTGCTCGACGTAGCCGAACCGAGCGCGCAGCGCCTCGCGGGGGAGCTCGCGTGCGTCGATCCCGTCGACGAGGATTGCGCCCCCCGTCGGGTCGTAGAACCGCTCGACCAGCGAGAGCACGGTGCTCTTCCCGGCGCCCGACGGGCCCACGAGCGCGACGCGGGATCCGCGCGGAACGGTGAACGATACGCCGCGCAGGACCTCTCGTTCCGTCTCCTCGACTCCGGTCGTGGTCTCGTCGGCGGCGCGATCGAGGTGCGCCTGCGCGAGTACGGAGCGCGCCTCCTTCGCCGCGGCCTCGCGCGCCTGGACGACGTGATCGGGGTAGCGGAACCGCACGTCGCGGAACTCGATCGCCGCGGCATCCGTCCCCGCTTCGGTGGCCCGGGGCTGGTCGGCATCGTCTTCGAGGGGGAGGTCGAGCACCTCCTGGATGCGCCCGAGCGCACCGAGAGCCTGGTTGACCGACGTGATCGCCCCGATCGCGGACGCGAGCGGCTGGATGAGGAGGAACAGGAAGATCACGAACGTGACGAGAGCGGCGACGTCGATCGCTCCGGATGCCACGCGGAACCCGCCCACGCCGAGCACGACCAGCAGCGACGCCTGCAGGGCGATCCCGGCGACCGGGACGATGAGCGCCGAGACCTTCGCGATCCGAACGCCCGCGTCGTACGCCTCGGTCGCCGCCCCGGTGACCGAGGCGACCTCGCGCTCGGTCGCGCCCGCGGCGCGGATCGTGCGGATCGACCCGACCGCCCGTTCCACTCCGGACGCCAGCTCGCCGACCTTGGCCTGCTGCGCCGCGGAGGCGGCGCGAATGCGCGTGCTGAGGATGCCGACCGTCGCGATGGATACACCGAGCACGACCACGATGAGGCCGAGGAGCAACGGGTCGATGAACGCCATCGCCACGATCGCCCCGACGAGGATGAGCGCGTTGCCGACGGCATCCGCGAGTCCCTGCGTGAGGACCGCATACAGCAACGTGGTGTCGGTGCCGACGCGCGAGACGAGGTCGCCCGTGCGCCGCGCGTCGAACTCGCTGATGGGCAGGCGCAGGATCCGCGAGATGAGCCTCCGGCGGCTGGAGTAGACGACAGCCGTGCCGGTGCGCTGCAGGAGGTAGTGCTGGTAGCCCGAGATGATCGACGACAGGATCACGAAGCCGATCAGCAGCCACACGAGCGCCCCGAGCGGGACCGACTCCTGCACGCGCGCGATGACCTGGCCCACCAGAAGAGGCTGCACCAGTGTGGCGCCGGCGCCGAGGATGCTCAGCACCGCGACGACGACGAGCGCGCGCGTGTGTTCGCGCAGGAACGGCAGCAACTGACGGACGGACGCGCGCGGGCCCTCGGCGTCGCGGCGACCGCGGCGGCCACGGGCGGGAGCGGGAAGAGACATGCTCACCTCAGGAGAAGAACGGGGTTCTTCGACCGTACCCCGCTCGGCCGACGCCGGGGGACGCACCGACCGTCGCACGGCAGGAGAACGACGGATGCCACGAGGCCGGGGCCCCGTGGCATCCATTCGTCCGCCGGTGCGGGTCTACGGAGCGGTCGCTCCTGCGGCGAGGTTGTCGTCGTAGTCGACGTCCTTCGTCTCGGGCGACAGGGTCACCGCGATGAGGGTCAGCACGCCCATGACCGACAGGTACACGCCGACGAGCCACGGGTTGCCGCCGCCGGCGGCCCACAGCGCGACCGCGACGATCGGGGCGAGGGCCGCGCCGAGGATCGACGACACGTTGTACGAGATCGCCGAGCCCGTGTACCGGGTGTTCGTGGGGAACAGCTCGGGCAGCACGGCACCCATCGGGCCGAACGTCGTGCCCATGAGCAGGAATCCGATGATGAGGAACGCCTGCACGTAGACACGCGTGAGGCCGGCGTCCGCCTGCGGCAGCAGGAAGAACGCGAACGTCAGACCGAACAGGATGATCGCGATCGTGACACCGGTGAGTAGACGCTTGCGGCCGAACCGGTCGGCGAGGGGCCCGGACAGCATCGTGAAGATGCCGAAGAACACGACGCCGATGATCTGCATGATGACGAAGTCGGTGTAGCCGAACCCGAGGCCCGGCACGAAGGTGGCCGCGTCGAACTCGGTGCCGGCCTGCTCGGCCGCGGCTGCGGCGCCCTCGAGCGTCGGCTTCGTGCCGTACGACAGCGTGAAGCTCGTCATCAGGTAGAAGAGCACGTAGGTCGCCAGCATGATGAACGTGCCGAGGATCAGCTGCACCCAGTTGCGGCGGATGACCTCCCCGAGGGGGAACTTGCGGATCACGCCGCTCTTCTCGGCCTTCGCGAACGACTCGCTCTCGACGAGCTTCAGGCGGACCCAGAGGCCCACGATGACCATCACGGCCGAGAACAGGAACGGGATGCGCCAGCCCCACTCCAGGAACTCGGCGGAGCGCTGGGCGGTGCCGTCGGGGTGCGGGAGCGCGAAGTTGATGACCAGGAAGACACCGTTGGCGATGATGAAGCCGATGGGCGCCCCCAACTGCGGGAACGTGCCGTACCAGGCGCGCTTGCCCTTGGGGGCGTTCTCGGTCGCCACCAGTGCCGCGCCCGACCACTCGCCGCCGAGGGCGAAGCCCTGCGCGAGACGCATGATCAGCAGCAGGACGGCCGCCCACACGCCGATGTCGTTGTAGGTCGGGAGGCAGCCGATGAGGAACGTCGCAATCCCCATCGTGAGGAGGGATGCCACGAGCGTGGCCTTACGACCGAACCGGTCGCCGAAGTGTCCGAACACGACCGCGCCGAGGGGACGCGCGACCATCGCGGCGCCGAAGACGCTGAACGAGAGCAGGAGAGAGGTGGTCTCGTTGCCGGTCGGGAAGAAGAGGATGGGGAAGACGAGCACCGCCGCGGTGGCGTACGCGTAGAAGTCGTAGAACTCGATCGTCGTGCCGATGAGGCTCGCGGTGATGACACGCGAGCGGGGATTGGCGGGGGCCGACGACGAGCGGACGGTGGGGGAGGAGGAGGTCATGACTGCCTGACGAGAAATCGAGCGATCGCGTCCGTCGTGGGGGCGCAGCGGTGGCGTGATACGGACGCGCGGGTCAGCGCGTCCGGGCGCGCGGCGGGGGGCACCGGGTGGGACCCGGGTGTGGGTCCAGACCTTCCATTCTATGCGCCCGCCGCGGGACCCCGGCGGGCCGGTCGCGTCAGCGCCAGAGGACCGCGAGGGCGGCGTTCAGGAGCGTGAGCGGCCCCACCAGCCAGAACAGGATGGGCGGGACCGCGCCGGTGCGCTTCTGACGGGCCGATCCGATGCCGAGGAGGGCGCCGATGACGACGAGGACGACGAGCTTCACGGCGATCTTCGTGTAGTTCAGGTCGTACTCGATGCCCCACGGGGCGGCCAGGATGAGGCCCGTCACGAGCGAGATCAGCAGGCCGTAGCTCATGAGCCGCGTGACCTGCACGCGACGCGCGACGGCCTCGACGATCCAGGCGCCGAACAGGGTGGCGAACCCGATCAGGTGGATCAGAACGACGAGGTGGCGCAGGATCTCCATGCCCGTCACCCTAGGGATGCCACGCTCGCGGCGCCAGCAAGGCGCACCTCACCGGTGCGGCGAGGCGCGCCGTGCGGGACGGTTCAGCCGCGGAGGTCGCGCAGGACCAGGGCGGTGCGGAGGGCGGCGTCGGCCGCTTCGGCGCCCTTGTCCTCCTTCGAGCCCTCGAGGCCGGCGCGGTCCAGGCCCTGCTGCTCGTCGTCGAGGGTCAGCACGCCGAACCCGACGGGCTTGCCCGCGTCGATCGCGACCCGGGTGAGGCCGTCGGTCGCGGCCGACGAGACGTACTCGAAGTGCGGGGTTCCGCCGCGGATGATCACGCCGAGCGCCACGACGGCGTCGGCCCCGCCCTCGAACGCCGCGACCGCGGCGACGGGCAGCTCGAACGAGCCCGGCACGCGCACGACGCGGTACATCGCGCCCGTGGCATCCAGGACCCGCTTCGCTCCGGCGATCAGTCCATCCGTGATGACCTCGTGCCACGTGCCGGCGACGACGACGACGTTCAGTCCCGTCGCGTCGATGCCGCCGGTCTCGGGTGCTCCGCTTCCCGCCATCAGACGAGTCCTTCCTTCATGTGCGCGAGCGCGTCGCGCAGATCGTCCTCGGCGATGATGTGACCCATCCGGTCGCGCTTCGTCTCGAGGTACTGGTGGTTGTTGGGGCCGACACCCACGAGCAGGGGAACCTGCTCGACGACGTCGAGACCGAAGCCGCGCAGCTGCGCGACCTTGTCGGTGTTGTTGGTCAGCAGACGCACCCGCTCGACTCCCAGGTCGGCCAGAATGCCGGCGGCGGCGGCGTAGTCGCGCGCGTCGGCGGGCAGGCCCAGGGCCAGGTTGGCATCCACCGTGTCCAGGCCTCGCTCCTGCAGACTGTACGCGCGCAGCTTGTTGATGAGGCCGATGCCGCGACCCTCGTGGCCGCGCATGTAGATGACGATGCCACCCTCGCGGTCGATCGTGTCGAGCGCGGCCTCCAACTGGGGACCGCACTCGCACTTGAGCGAGCCGAACGCTTCACCGGTCAGGCACTCCGAGTGCACGCGCACGAGGGGGGCTTCGTCGGTGATCTCGCCGGACACGACCGCGATGTGATCGGTGCCGGTGATCCGGTCCTTGTACGCGAGGAAGCGGAACGTCCCGTGCGAGGTCGGCACGTTGGCCTCGGCGCGCAGGCTCACGCGGCGACGTGGCACCGGGGTCGCGGTGACGGGCTCGGTCTCGTTCAGGTGGGCGATGAGCTGCTCGATCGTCACGACGGGGACGCCGTCGCGCTCGCCGAGCTCCAGGAGGCCGGGCAGGCGCATCATGCTGCCGTCCTCGGCGACGACCTCCGCGATCGCGCCGACCGGCTCGAGGCCCGCGAGGCGCATGAGGTCGACGGCCGCCTCGGTGTGCCCCGCGCGCTCGCGCACGCCGCCATCGACGGCCCGCAGCGGGAGCACGTGTCCGGGGCGGATGAGGCTCGACGGCACCGACTCGGGGTTCGCGAGGACGTTGAGGGTGTGCGCGCGGTCCGCGGCGCTGATACCGGTACCGACGCCCTCCGCCGCGTCGACGCTCACGGTGTATGCCGTGCCGCGGGCGTCCTGGTTGACCTCCACCATGGGGGGCAGATCGAGGCGGTCGGCCCAATCCGCGGGCATGGGGGCGCAGACGTACCCGCTGGACCAGCGCACGGTCCAGGCCAGCCACTCGGGCGTCGCGAGCTGCGCCGAGATGACGACATCGCCCTCGTTCTCGCGGTTCTCGTCGTCCGCGACGAGGATCGGTCGTCCGGCGCGAAGGGCCTCGAGGGCCTCGGGGATGGTGGACAGGCTCATGCGGAGCCCCTCTCGGTCGATGCGGCCGCGGCCGCGGGATTCTCGGTGCTGCGGAAGGCCAGCAGGCGTTGCACGTGCCGGGCCAGGATGTCGGTCTCGAGGTTCACGGGAGAGCCCGCTTCAGCGCGGCCGAGGGTCGTCGCCTCGAGCGTCTCGGGGATGAGCGACACCTCGAGCCACGGCTCGGGGTCGGCGGCGTCGCTCACCGCGCTCACGGTCAGCGAGACGCCGTCGATCGCGATGGAGCCCTTGTCGACCACGAGCGGAGCGAGATGCGGAGGGATGCCGATGCGAACGACGCTCCACTGCGCGCCGGGTCGCACCTCGCGGACGACACCGGTGCCGTCGATGTGGCCCTGCACGATGTGGCCGCCGAGGCGACCGTGTGCGGCGGTCGCGCGCTCGAGATTGACCGCGCGACCGGGGCCGACGCCCGCGAGCGTAGACATGTCCAGGGTCTGCTTCATCACGTCGGCGGTGAACCAGTCCGGTCCCTGGTCGACGACGGTGAGGCACACGCCGCTGACCGAGATCGAGTCGCCGTGGCCGGCATCCGACACGGACAGCGGCGCCGTCACGGTCACGCGCACGCCGTCGCCGGCGGGCTCGACCGCGGTGATCTCGCCGATCTCTTCGACGATTCCGGTGAACATCAGGATTCTCCCTGGGTGTCGTGGACGGGACGGGCGACGACGCGGATGTCGTCGCCGAGGATGTCGATGGATGCCACCCCGAGCCGCCGCGCGGACGCGATATCCGGCACGCCGAGGTCGCCGAGCGCGAGGCGGGAGCCGCCGAGAAGGACGGGCGCGACGTAGACCAGCACCTCGTCCGCCAGCCCTTCGCGCACCAGGGCGCTCTCCAGGGTGGGCCCGCCCTCGACGAACACGGTCTGGATGCCGCGCCCGCCGAGGTCGTCGAGGACTGTGGCGAGGTCGCGGGTCGGGAAGAACAGGGGGGTGTGCGGGTGGCGGTGGACGGCGGCGTCCGCGGGGATCTCGGTCTCGCCGACGATCACGGGGATCGGCTGGTGCTCGAGGAGCGTGCCGTGCACGTCGCGAGCCGTGAGCGCGGGGTCGTCCGCGAGCACCGTGCCGGTTCCGGCGAGGATCGCGTCGGCGGCCGCGCGGCGCGCGTGGACGTCGCGGCGGGCTTCGGGACCGGTGATCCACTGGCTGGAACCGTCGTCCGCGGCGGCGCGCCCGTCGAGGCTCTGCGCCCACTTCACGGTCACGCGGGGGCGGCCGGTGCGGTGCAGGTGCACCCAGTCGCTCACGAGCGCGGTCGCAGCCTCGCGCTCGGGGCCCGCCTCGACGTCCACGCCACCGTTGCGGAGCCGGTCGGCCCCGCCGGAAGCGGCATCCGTCGGGTCGTCGAGGGCGTACACGACGCGCGCGACCCCGGCCTCGAGCAGGGCGACCGCGCAGGGCCCGGTGCGTCCGGTGTGGTTGCAGGGTTCGAGGGTGACCACGGCCGTCGTGCCGCGGGCCTCGCCGGGCGCGAGCTTCGACAGCGCGTCGACCTCCGCGTGGGGCGTGCCGGC
This sequence comes from Microbacterium enclense, assembly GCF_004022425.1. Lineage (GTDB taxonomy): Bacteria > Actinomycetota > Actinomycetes > Actinomycetales > Microbacteriaceae > Microbacterium > Microbacterium enclense_A. The sequence continues at coordinate 33,429 of NZ_RBZY01000027.1, forward strand.
GCCGCGGTGGTACCCCTCGGCCAGCACGTCGCCGGAGGGGGAGAGGATCACGGCGCCGACCTGGGGGTTGAGACCGCGGGGGCCGTTCCGCGCGAGACGCAGCGCGCGGCGCATGGCGTCTGTTTCGGCGGCGGATGCCATTTCCCTGTCCTTCCCCTCATGAACGGGGCAGGAGCGCAGGGTGGCGCGGCGCGGCGCGCCGACCGTGCTGCCTCCTATCCGGACTAGAGGAGATCGCTCACCTCATCACCGTCGGTCCCGGAATTCCACCGGCTCGGCCCCACCGCCGGAGCGGAAGGGTTCGCGGACTGTCACCGCCGGTTCGGATTCGCACCGACCCCGGAGCACGTATTGCTTGGTCGAAGTCTAATCAACACCGCCGACACGGATTCATTCCCACCGACGCGGGGCGAAACCGTGCTATTTGAGCAAGCGCGACAGGCGCCGATCAGCGAGGATCTTGCCGCCGGTCTGGCACGTCGGGCAGTACTCGAGCGAGTTGTAATCGAGGCGCATTTGCGCCCTACACTACTTATCGAGACGGGAGCGACGCCGGTCAGCGAGGATCTTGCCATGGGTCTGGCACGTCGGGCAGTACTCGAATGTGCGATATCCCGCATCCTCCGACGCGCGATCGGCAGGTGAGACATGGGACGAATCAGCAGTGCGAACCCGAGGGGTTCCGTCGTTACGTCGCCTGGGCATGCTGCTATCTATACGCGCATCTCCGACGATCCGGAAGGATCGGCCCTGGGGGTTGCGCGACAAGAGCAGGACTGCCGCGACCTCGCCGCAAGATTGGGCGTGCGCGTAGTCGAGGTATTCACCGACAACAACGTGTCGGCCTCCACCAACTCCACGAAGGATCGACCCGCCTACGACGAGTTGCTACGACGTGCGCGTGCGGGGGAGTTCAGTCACGTTCTCGCCTACTCGAACAGTCGTCTCACCCGTAGGCTCCGCGAGACCATCGACCTCATCGACCTCGCCCGGCACAACGGGGTAGTGATCAAGACCGTCGCATCGGGCGAGTTCGACCTCAGCACCGCGGACGGCCGCGCGACTGCGCTGACCCTCGCCACGTGGGATCAGGCGGAGGCGGAACGTGTGGGTGAGCGAGTCAAACGCGCAGCGACCCAGCGTGTCGAGTCCGGGCGTTGGCACGGTGGCGTACCTCCATTCGGGTTCGGCAAAGAGAACAAGACCCTCGTCGTGAACGACCGTGAGGCATCGCTGATAAGCGAGGCGGCATCCCGCGTGCTCGACCAGGACGAGACGCTGTACAGCATCGTGAAGGACTGGAACGCCCGTGGCGACCTGACTCGTAAGGGCTCGTCCTGGAAGCACAGCGTCATCAGGAACGTCCTCAACAACCCGGCATTGGTCGGAACGAATTCGGCGGGCGTGGAGAACTGCTGGACGCCGATCCTGGACCGACAGACTTTCGAGCGTCTGACCGAGCGTCTTGCGCCGGACTCTGCGCGACGCACGAACCTTCTCGGAGTCAAGTCATCGAAGCACGCGCTCGGGGGAGGGTTGGTCGTCTGCGCGCGGTGCGAGAAGCCTCTCTATCCGGTGGCCCGTCAGGGTGTGCGGACCAAACTCGTGTGCCGCGCATTCGCGAACGGCGACCACGAGAGTCACCCGAAGCGTGACAACGGATCGAGCGAAGGACGAGTGAGCATCGACGCCTCCGCGCTGGAGACCTATCTCTTCGAGAGGTGCCTCGCTCACCTGGACGACGATGCGTTCTGGGACGACATCAAGCGCAAGCGCGAGACCGCCGACAGCGACAGGGCGAGGCTTCGTGCCGAAAGAGACGCGCGCCAGGGTGAGCGCGACCGCGCCGCGCGGGCATTCATCGCCGGGATTATGAGCGAGCGTGATGCTCAGAGCGAGGTCGCACGGCTGGATTCGGAGATCACTCGGCTCTCCGAGCAGATCGACCGCGCGCACGGCGGGCCGACTGCCCGCGACGTGTGGCACGAGCGGCGCGAAGTCCTCGACCGTTTCAAAGACTGGACCGCTAGCGAACGTCGGCTGTTCTTCCGAGCGCTCATCGAGCGCGTATCTGTAGGTGACTGGCCGTCAGGCCTTCCGACAACGACCCTGCCTCGGAAGAATGAGGCGCCTCGCGCGTTCGAAGATCGTCGCGCCGCGTTGACGAGCGAGGCTATGCGTCAGCGAGTCAGCATTGAGTGGTCAGACTGACCCGTAGGTGGTACTGTCGTGCAACTGCTAGAGCCGCAGCCCAAAGGCTCCATAAGGACTCAGAGCATTCGCCATGCTCCGGGTCCTTTTTGCGTTCCCGGAGCCCAATTGAGGGAGCCATCGTGGCCAGCAATTACACCGAATTGGATCTGATCGTCGAAGTTCTGGACGAGGGAGACGGTCGATACGGTCTCCGGGTCCAGACGTACTGGGTTGAGGATCTGCACGACGAGGTCTATACAACGGCAGAGACACTAGCTGACGCTGCTGCTGAGGTGGTCCGAACGGCCATTCTCAAGGGTATGGCCGACCGCAGCTCAAGTGTCTGGGTGCGTTATTCAGATGGCAAGGCGTTCGAGGTCTGAGATGACGACGTCCTACGGCTTCGCCAACGTTGCAACGTTTCGCCAGAAGCTCCTAGCGAGCCCAGCCGACCGGCGCGGGGCCTCGCGCCGGTCCCCCGCACGAGTTCCTCTGTGCCCGGGCGGCGATTGTCGGGACCGGCTGCCAATGATGCGCGATGTCGGACGTTCTACATAGGGTCTGAACATGACTAGCGACTCCGAGAACGGATCGGATCTGCTCCCAAAAAACGCCCGGAATGTGGTCCGGTTCCTGCGCCGAGCCAGCGGTCTGGCGGCCCGAGTTCGAAAAGAAAAATTCATGGAGGGTGGCCTCAGCGAGCTCATGGACTTGCAGGAGTCGATCTTCAAGTTGCAGGTAGACGTTCAGGCGGAGATATCCGAAGCAAAACGCGGTCTCTCGAAGGACGCCGCGAGCTTGCACTACGTCAGCGAGCTGCGGAGGCTCCGAAAACTCGCGCGGAAGCTGGGTGATGCCGCCGCGTGGACCGTTCTACTTCTAGATCGCCAAGTGATCCACTCACTTCGTGACAACCAGGCGGTTCCAATCCCTTCTCGGTTCGACAACCACCACCGAGCGATGTTCGATTTCGTCCACTCGATGATAAGCCGCGAATGGGGTATACCAATCGTGCACGACATCACGGACATTCTCCGGGTTGGGGATGTCACATACGTTCGGCCGACTGGGCATCAGGATCCGCTGGCTCAGTACGCGACGATGGAGTTGAAGATTTCACCGGGCGTACCGGTCGAGGGGTCTGACGACAAGCTGCTCGAGTACTCCGTACAAGTCCACTCCATCACGAAAGAGCCGATCGCGCAGCCAGCGCACGTCGTTACAACTGAACCGACTCCGGCTGCGGTGAGGCGGCAAGAGCTGCAAGCGCGACACAACAGTCCACGCATCGCGCGACAGCTCCAACGCATGCGAAACGCAGTGGATGGCCAAGCTGCTGAGTTCTACAAGATGAGCAAAGTCGGGGATGCGCACGTATTTACGGTGAGAACGGAGGGCGACCCGGAACCACATTGGAACCTGCTGCGCCGAGCTATGAGACAAGCGCGAAGTCAGGGAAACGCCTCATTCTCGCTAGGGGGTTTTGTCTCCTACACGGTCGTCTACAACGCTGCGGGACTGACTGAAACCGACTTTCAGCCAGAGTCGATGGTGGCCAGTATCAAGGAGATCATGCCCAGCGCGAGGCGTACAGGAAGAGACAACCTCACCGTGCAGCTCGTGTCCGAGCCGCGTGACGACGACAAGCACTTGCCACACGTTGTCCTTCCGATGTTCCTCTGGGCTGTTCCGCGTCGAGCGATAGACGACATGATCCGTTTCCGGATGGTCGTCACTGCTGCCTGGAACATGGGGGCGCTCGCGGAACTGATCGAAGCCGAGGGCATGGAGGTCCGTCCGAGTCCTACCGGAACTGACCCTCGGAATTATGGAGTCGTCGTGCCACTCAAGTGGGCGGACGGCGCGGGTGAATACCATCTCGGGGTTCCGTGGGACGACGTGATGCTCGCCGTGCGCGAGTTCCGCGGACCTGAGGCGGTACTGGCTCGGCTCCGCGCCGCTCGGGACATGACCGAGCATGTGAGCCTTACCGAGTTCATCGAGCAGTCGGATACGGTCGGGGGCGGTGGGAACACGTCTGAGAACGTCAACGATGCCGGTTGACGATGCAACGAATGACTACGCGACGCACGTCAAGCGCAATGCGCCACGCGCGCTTCTCGCGCTCCACCTCGGACGTCGCGATATCGCCTCGCGTGGTTCCTTCGATGTTGTGAGATGCGCTCAGGATGCCCGCTGTACGGCTCTCTTCGCTGTGTCAGCCGTGTAATAGGCGTGCTGCACTGTGGACTGCGACCACAGCCCGCCTCGGGCGCTCGGAACGCCGTCCTGATTGAGTCGGTCCGCGATGGCTCGGAAAGTCAGTCCCCGCGTGCGAGCGCTCTTGATCCGCGTCACCACAGAACGAGGCACCTTCGACGCCGCGCCGGGAATGATCCCGCGCTCGCGCTTCGCCACGGCCAGCGCCTGCTTGGTGCGGTCGCTGATCGTGTCGCCTTCCCACTCCGCGACGGCGATCAGGATGTGCGCCACGAGCCGGCCTGTCGGCGTGGTCATGTCGATTCCCACATCAAGGGCGACCAATCCCCACGGCTTCACCTTCTTGCCTCGCGGTCGCGTTGCGCGTCGAAGGATGTTCCCGAAGTCCACGACGGACCGAGACAGTCGGTCGAGCTTCGACACGACCAGCGCGTCAGCCTCGCCGCGGTCGAGGCGTGCAAGTGCGTCCGTGAGGCCGGGACGGTTCGCGTTCTTGCCCGTCTCGCCCTGATCGACGATCCACTCGACTTCCCAACCGCGACGTTCGGCCTCGCTCGCGATGGCCCGTCTCTGCACCTCGATGCCGTAGTCCTGGTCGCGCGTCGACACGCGAAGGTACCCGATTACCTTCATGAGCGACGTCCTGGCAATATCACCTCATGCACGCAGATCAACTCGAACAGCTGCAGGAGATTGCAAAGCGCATCAATGCTGAGCTTCCATCCCTTCACGCGGGAACAGTGGTGCATCGAGACGCCCAGGGCGCGAAGGTATTCGGAATCCGCATGGAGATCATTTTCAGTCTCAGCGCGAGGATCGACAGCCAAGACCTCGTCGCCTGGCCCATTCGAAATGCCTGGTCCTGGCAGGTGATAGCCGACACGAGCCGGGGAGACGAGGTGGTCGCCGAGTCGCCTCGCCCGTTCTTGCCGCAGCGAACGGCCGTCGAGGCTTCGGTCGCCGAGCTCCTTGTGCACCAAGCTCTGATTACGGTCGTAACCCAGGCCTCTAGGCTTTCTTCGGAACCGCGCACGCCGTCGACCGATCAGCTCCAGCGAGATCTGAATTCGCGGCACGTCGAAATCTCGAGCGCACTCTATGCCCTGCACGAAGCACGTATGCAAGCGGTGAGTGCGGCGAGATAGCTCCTCAGGCATGATCGCCATCGATTAGGCAGTACAGGTCGCCCTCCACATGCTGAACGACAGCCCCGCTCACCGGGTGCGCAGCGGTCCACAGGTAGTCACCCTCTTCGAAGTCCACGCTCCACCCCGCGCTCATCAGCGCCATCGCGAGCGTGTCGTCCGCTCCGCCAGGGAAGAACGCCTCTCCGCTGCTCGGTGGCTCGAACCGATCGAGGATGGTCTTCAACCCGGCAAAGGTGCTGGGCTTCTCCGCGCGCACCGTCGCCAGGGTGTGGTCGTACAGCTTCCAATAGCCATCGAGGCTCATAGTCTTTCCATCCTTGTGTACAGTCGAAGATATCTTCGATATTCGGATAATCGACCACGTATGCCCCTGCGTCAACTTTCATTCCAACGAATGTGAGTCAAGCCTCGCGACGCGCCACGGAGAAAATCCCCAAACGCGCTCAGAACTTCCCATGGGACAGGACAGCCGATTCTCGTGAGACTTTCTTGTGTGAGCGAGAACAGAAATTTCCCACAGAATCCCGCAGTAACCCCACGGCAGACAGCTGTTCCATGGGTGAGCTGCACCTTGGGTGGCGACAGCCTCAACCGGCCAATGGGTTACTGGGTTACTAGGAGTGACCGTTCATTGAAAGTTTGAAATATCGCCCTTATATCGACTTTGGAAAAAGGTGATAACCCCAGTAACCTAGTAACCCATTGGGCCGCGAAGAGGGCGCAAGCCAAGCCCACGCCCTCCCGCGAAACGTTCTAGGTCACTCATCCTGCGTTTTGAGTCGAATGCCTGTGAAGTAGGAGCGGTTCTTGGCTCCCTTCTTGGTCCCAATGGCGCGGCTGTACTGGCGGACCACTCGCGAGAAGTCGTTCCGTTCGTACTCGGGCGCTTCGTCGCGAGCCTTGTCCAGCCCCAGTCGCCAGGAGTTGTACCGGCTTCGCAGTTCACCTTGGAGCTCGGCGGCACCGTCTTGGAGCACGCAGTGTTCGTCGATGAAGTGGGCGATGTAGTCCACATCGGAGCGCTGGTCCTCGGTGAACAGCAGCACGCTCTGAGGCGGGTCGAGTTGCCACCCGCGCGAGAGGTAGTCGTGCCAGCCCTTGATCGCCCAGAGCAAGATCCCGTTGACCTCTGTGCGCAGCTTTTCCTTCAGGTGCTTGTCGCGGCGCTCGGGCGGAATGTAGGTGTTGAACTCCACGACGTGGATTCGCTCCCAGGCCGCGTGTTCGTCGCCGCTGATCTTTGGCATCCAGTTGGTCACCAGTATCGGCGTGTGCGACGGCTCGAAGGTCACGGGGTTGCCGTGCATCCATCTCGCGGTCACGGGGTCGCCACCGGTGAGGCGCTTCATGGTCGCGGCGTTCATCCGGCGACCTCTCTGGGTCTCGGTGACGACCACCCAGCGCTTGCCGAGCAGCGCCATTTGGCCGACAGGATGCGCTCCCTCCTTGTGCATGAACAACTCAGGGTCAGCCTGACCCGCGTAGTCGCCTTCCAGGTACTGGATCGCCTCATAGAAGGTGCCCTTACCGTTGCGTCCGTCGCCAACGAGGATCGGTAGCGCGTGTTCGCGCACCTGCCCGGACAGGCTCACGCCCACGTAGCGCTGTAGAAACTCCCGGACTTCCGGGTCTGGCAGGACCTCCTCGATGAATGAGTCCCACCGTTCCGAGGTCGCGTCTTCGTGGTACTCGGCGTTCGCAACCTTCGTGATGAGGTCAGCCGGATCGTGCGGCTTCATGGTGAACGACCTCAGATCGTACGTACCGTTCTGAAGGTTGAGCAGCATCCGGTCATTGTCGAGGTCCTTCGCGGAGCGCTTGAATTCAGGCAGCCTCGCGGCCTGGCGAAGCACGCCCTCGGTCCCTGAGGCTGATTGAGCGCTCCGAATGTCCTGCTGTAGGCCGGTGTCGTTGATCGCCTCGGACCACGCGCCTTCGAGCATCTGCCACAGCGAGTTATGGACTTCACCGCCCTCAGCGAGTTCCCAATGCGTTCCGGTCCAGTGCATCCAGCCCTCGTGGCGACCCGCCGCGCTGATGCCGGGTACGTAGATGAACTCGCCCGCGAACTGAGCGGCGAACCGGTAGGCGAGGCGAAGGTGCGACCTCGAGGTCTGGTCCTTGCTTCGCTGAAGATCGGCCAGGCTTGTCGTGGGCTGGTCGTCGGGGTCAGTCTGGTCGCTCACGCGGCACCTCCGTGCAGTCGGATGAATGTGTCTTCTTCGTCCTTCTTGCGACCGATGAACTTGTGAGCCTCAGCGATCTTGCGCTTCGCCTGCGACCAGGGGAAGGTGTCGTGGCCTGCAGTCGCGCGCCAACAGTCAGCGATCGCGGCCTCAACGAACTCTGGGTCGCCCCAGTGGAGTCGCCAAAGCGAGCAGGCGAGGTGGTAGCACTCGATGTCGCGGCTTCCGGGGGTGAACCCGTCCCGGAGGTATCGAGGGAGGTCAGTGCTCGGAGACGTGACGGTCCTTGTTCGACCTGTTGGGCCTGACGATCCTCGGCTAATGAGGTCGAGCAGTGGGCGCGTCGGGACGGCCGGCCGAATGTCGGTGTGCACTGCGTATTGGCGACCGCTCACGTGGTTTGACCCCGGCAGCAGCACGTATCCACCCGTGCCGCGAACGTCAACGCCGGGCAGTACACCCCCTCGGTTCCTGATGTTGCCTTCCACGAGGAAGTACAGGTGCCATCCGTCGCCGCCTGTGTAGACGGTCAGCGTGCGCGGAATGTCAACGCCACGTTCAGCGCGCCATGCGTTGATGCTCGCGACACCGTCCGAGTCGTGTTGGTCGATGTCCAGCACCCAGACACCCGACGCTTCGCCGGTCGCGAGACCCCAGTTGCAGCCGGGGTACGAGTGGAACCACTCGAAGATCTGGCGAGGGTCTGCGGTCGCGCGCTTCTCCCACTCGCGGATCATCGGGTGCTTGCCGGGACTGTCGCAGGCTCGGCCCTTGCGGCATACGCATTGACCGTTGGCGATCTTGAAGACGGGGAAAATCCTCCATCCGCGCTCAACGTACGGTGTGAGGTTGTCGAGGGTAATCACCGCACCATCACCGCCGCCCACGCGATTACGACGCTCTGGCCTGCGAGGATCGCCGCGAGAGGCATCCATCGACGGATTGAAAAGACCCGATCAGGTGTATTATTGCTGTGCTGGTCCTTGTGCAGCTTGGGGTCGCTCTTGTAGGGGGCGGCCCCTCTTGCATGTTCAGGAAGCATCGTCAGCCTCCGATCCCGAGAGTGTGCCGTCAGCGAGCATCCGATCCCGGATGCGGTCGAGGATCGACACCACGCGGGTGGCTGTCTCGCCGGAGTTCGTGTCGCGTGCCACGTCACTCACCCGCCTCGGCAGCAACCTGCGCGTGCAGTCGGTCGAGGTCCGCGCGCAACGCAGCGCCGCCGCGAGGCGCGGGCCAGGGGCCGTTGCGATAGGCGAGCATCTCAGGCTCGAAGAGAACCTCGACGGGCAGGCCGAACAACTTTTCCAGCGCGACAATTTCGTCCGGGCTGGGGTACGCGCCACCTCGACAGAGGTTCTTGATGCGGGTCGAATCTGTGCCCAGCGCCTTGGCGACGAGAGCGGGCGTCAGATCGTGAAACGGAATGAACTTGGCGAGCTGCTGTCGCCGGTGTGGGAGTGCCACGAGAACCGTCCAGGGATAGTTACCTATCCGCGGTGCTTCGGTCCCCGGCGTGCTTGCATCCCGGGCAGTTGAACCTCGCGCTGCTCTGAGTCAGCCGTCCAATGCGGGTCGAGGCGCGATGCGCTGTATCGACAAGTCAATTGTAACACCTGAGGATTTGAACTTAGAACACTTCTTCGAATGCGATCTAGGGCTTGCTGGGGGTGGGTGATATCGCACCTCGACCGCGCATCGAAAGCGCCTCAGATCGACTCAGGACACTTTGGGCGAGCTGTTTTCGGCGTCGAGGGCAATGTTCGCGTCGCGAACGTGCAGCCGCGCTCCGAAGGCAGTCTCGAACCAGACGCAGTTGCATTCGGTGTCGCGCCCGTGATAGGCCGTGGGGCAGCCAGGCGCTATCGCGATGTAAGCCGTAGATCGCCCACCGAAAGATCCGTACACGTTGAGGAAGAATCGCCAGCGCGTCTGATCGTCGCTAGGCATGACCGTCGCTCTCGCGCTCGCTCCGGCCCTTGACGACATGTACCCACTTCTGAGAAGCCGGTCCGGTCAGGTCGCCGGGTTCGGGGTTCCTCTTAGGGGGCGTCGTGAACTCGCTTTCTTGTGGCTCGCGTGTACGTCCTGGCTGTTCCATCGTCACTCCAAGGGGTCTTCGATCCGTCTACGCGGCGGCTCGGCCGAGCCAATCCGGTGCGCTTCCCGGCGCTCGCCGATCTGCGGCAGAGCTGCGCGCGCCCGGTCCCGCGCCTGTTCCTCGAACGCAACGCGGCGACGCTCCGTCTCTTCGCGTTCATACCGCGCTAGAGCTTCCGCTTCGTCCTCAACAACTTCGGCATCCACGTAGGACTGTTCGAGGGCGCGGCGATGGGCGGGGTCGAGCGTGTCCGCGATCTCATCCGGCAGGCCGCGAGCAATCTGAACATTCGTGGGGTCTGCGAAGACGTGCTGCATGGTGACTTCCCAAGGCTTGAGCGAGACCTCGAGCTTGCGCTCCTTCGGCAGACTGCGGTCAAGCACCATTGAGATAGCGCGCAGCCGGTCGCTCTCGGACGTCGCCGGATCGAGGGCAATCGCTCGGAGTTCCCACAGCACCGGCTCGACCATGCGGTCGAGCAACTGCTGCGCCTTTTCCGCCGACGCCTCGTTGGCACCGTGGTAGCGGCAGGTGCGCTGCGCCAAGAGAGGCGGGTTCTTGCACTGGGTTCCATCTCCGTGACGACCGATGCAGCGTCGCTCCATCGCGTCGAGATTGCGCGGGCCAGCGCCGCCGTCAGGCATGAAGTGTCTGTTGCAGAAGTCGCTGCCAGGGCGCGCCCACAGTTTGCAAGGCTGTCCCTCGCGTCCGCGCTTGTCATTCGTGATGGTGCCCTGGCACCTGCGCTTCTCGCTCACCTGACCCACCATTCCGGCACGAGGTCCTTGGCGACTGAGGCGATCCGCACCATGCAGTCGGCGCAGAAGGCGAACTCGACTACGAATCGGCCACGGGGGATGTAGAACGTTGCCTGGGCACGCTTGCGCTCGAACGGCTCGAAGCCTGTGCACCGGTGGCAGGAGGACATCGGCAGGTGGTCCTCTGAGTCGAGGCCCGCGACGGGCGCGCCGTTGAGGTCCGAGACGTATCGCCACGGGCGTCGGACGATGAGAGAGCCGTCAACATCGGCGGTGCTGATGCTATTGCTTTCGACGGCGATTGCGCGAGAGGGATCGGGAGCGGGCTTGAAGCCCTCGTCTGTCGTAGCCGAGATCATCGCCTGGGCGATCCAGGGATCGAGGTCGGCGAGCCAGCGGTTGTCCGCGCCTCGGCAGAATGCAACTGCCTCGCACATCGCGGTGTTCTCAGCGTCGATGGTGGCGATGTTCATGATGGGTTCCTCTTTCCGTCCTCTTTCGGGTGCAGCCGGGGCATCGCGGAAAGAGGAAGAAACGCGATGCCCCGGTGGGTGAGACGAGCCGGGGAAACCCGGTGAAGAAGTCGTCTCATCCGTCTCGGGAGCTACCCGAGACGGGGTTGAAGAGCGCCGCCGTCCACGCGAGCGGGCGGGTCGATTGCCATCCCGTGGTTCGGCGGCGCTCGGTCTGTTAGGGCCAAGTGGGGTTGTCGTACGACCCCGAGGCCTTGATCTGCATGACGGCGGCTGCTGAGCGGTATCGGACACCGAGTCCGTAGCCGTGCTCGTAGGTCGCCTCCACAAGCGGGTAACGCTCGTACTGCGGGAGCAGGCGAAGACCACGGCTCGAAGCGGTCGGGTGTTCGCGGAGCCACAGCGGGTTGCGGAGGGAATTCGCCCCGCCCGTCGCCACGGCGATCACGTATCCGGCAGGGACGAAGTAGCTCTTGGTGATCCAGGCGTCACCGTAGGAACCTTCGAGCGGGAGGCCGTTGAAGGCTGCGGGAGCGCGGTCACCGATGATCGTGAGGTCGGTGAGGTAGGCGGGAGCCGACGACGCGGGGATGAAGTCGTACTTCGCGACAGCACCGTTGGCGTTCGCCTCGGCCTTGCGCCACGTGGCGATCGGGTCCATCTGCGCGGGGTTCACCATGATGATGAGCTGTTCGCCCGACTCGCGCAGGCCGTGGCCGTGCTCCTGAATCGTGGTGATCAGCGCCTCGATGTCGCCCGAGTCGATGAGGGTCGCGCCGGACACGAGGTAGTGATCGTGGGTCGAAGAGAACGAGCGACCGGCGTAGGAGGGAGGGGTCTCGCCTGCGGAACCGTCCCAGAGGTCGAAGACCTCGACACCGTTCTCGTTCGACGTGCGGGTGCCCTTCTGGGCCTTCGTGGTGAGCGCCGTCATGGTGTCGCGGAACGTCGCCCGGTTGTCGGCTTCCAGAACGGCCTGGTGCTGCGCGCGAACCTGGTCGGCGGTGGCGTCGCGAAGGAACTTGCGCGTGTAACGCAGTCCAGCGTCGGACCATTCGAGGGGGAAGCCCATGCGGGTGTAGTCCGGCTTCACCCGGCTCGACTGGGGGACACCGAACTCCGACTGCTTCTCGAACTCGATGTTGCTCGATCCGACCGGGAGCTGAGCGAACGATTCGGTAGTGCTGCGGGTGAACAGGGCGGAGATTGCGTCTCGCGTCTTGTTCCACTCCGCGAGCGCGGTCGAGAACTCACGCCACAGGTTGTTGAGAGGAACGCCGTCTGCGGTGTTCGTGAGGATGTCGGCGGCGACATTGAAGCCGCGGTCTGCGCCGACGATGTCGCAGCCGAGGACCGCGATCTTGAGGCGGCTTTCCATGCCAGCCCTCCTGTCGTCAGAGGTGAGTGATGATTCCCGGCCTCTGACCGACAGATACGTAGCGAGCGAGTCAACGACTCAAGCTCTAGCGCCTTACGCTGGCGGTCGATTTACCCTCTGGGTTGTATCGACAGATTGATAGTATCACCTGGGATTTATTGATGCACCATAGGGCGCAAATGTGTTCTAATTACTTGTCGGCGAAGAAGACGCTGCGCACCTCGTCGCCGCACACCGGGCACGTCTCTCCGCGCCGTCCGTGCACGCGCATGCCCCGCCGCTTGGCATCCTTCAGGTCTGCCGGAGGCTTGCCGCGCGCGGTGTCGATCGCCTCGGTCAGGGTGCTGATCATCGCGGCGTACAGCGTGTCGATCTCGGCATCCGCGAGGTTCGCCGCGAGAGCGTACGGCGACATCTTCGCGGCGTGCAGGATCTCGTCGGAGTACGCGTTGCCGACACCGGCGATGATCGATTGGTCACGCAGAACCCCCTTGATCTGCGTGCGGCGCCCGGCGAGCAGGGCGGCGAACGCCTCCCGGTCGAGGGCGTCGTCGAGGGGATCCGGGCCGAGCCGCGCGATCCCCGGCACGTCGGCGGGGGAGCGGACGGCGTACACGGCGAGCGACTTCTTGGTCCCCGCTTCGGTGAGATCGAACCCCGACCCGTCGTCGAACCCCACGCGCAGCGCGATCGGAGTCTTGCCGGGCTTGATGATCGTCGAGGGAAGCGCGTCGTACCAGCGCAGCCAGCCCGCCTTCGCCAGGTGGAACACGAGATGGATGCCACCGTCGGTCGCCAGGTCGACGAACTTGCCGTGGCGCTCGACCTCCGTCACGACCGAGCCGACGAGCGCGTCGATCGGTGGGTCGTAGGTCTTGAGCGCGCTGATGGCCGACACGCTCGCCTTGGTGAACGTCAGCCCCGTCACACGGCCGCGCAGGAACTCGACGAGTCCTTCGACCTCGGGCATTTCGGGCATGCCGCCATCGTGGCATCCCGTCCCGACATCCGACAGGCCCTTGCCGCGCCCGGCACAACTCCTGCGGGTGTGGCCTGGCGGGGGAGGGATGCCGGGCGGCGGCCGGTTCTGCCGGAGGTGTGCGTGCGTCGGCGCAACTCCTGCGGAGGCGGCGGCGGGGGAGGGATGCCGGGTGGCGGCCGGTTCTGCCGGAGTTGTGCGGCGCTCAGCCCAGGTCGAGCGGCCAGTCCCGCGGTGTCCGCTCGTCGTGCCGGAGCAGGCCACCGATCCACAGGTCGGCGCGGCCGAGGCTGTTGAGGTGCGCCTGTCGCAGCAGCCCCTCGTACCGGAACCCCAGGTGCCGGGCGATCCGGGCGGACCCGATGTTGCCGACCACGGCGCGCCACTCGATGCGCTCGACCGCGGGTCTGTCCGCGGCGAAGGCCCAGTCGATCACCGCGCTCGCCGCCTCCACGGCGACGTTCTGACGTCGCGCGTCGCGGGCGACCCAGTATCCGATCTCGGGTGCGCCGGTGTCGAGCTTCGCGAGCCCGATCATGCCGGCAAGGCGCCCCTCGCGGCGGATCGCCCAGGTCGGCTCCGTGCCGTCCGCCCACCACCCGGCGGTCAGCGCGACGAAGCGCTCGGCGTCCTCGAGGAGGTACGGCGACGGCACCGTGGTGTAACGCTGCAGGTCGGCATCCTGACATGCCGCGTGGATCGCCGCGATGTCGGCCGTCGTCGGGGCCGAGAGCTCCAGTCGGGGCGTCTGCAGGTGGTCCGGTTCCATCCGCCCACGCTACCGGCCGGGCACAACTCCGGCGATTCCTCGCGGGGCGGTCGGGGGATGCCGTGGCGCCCGTGTCCCGCCGGAGTCATGGCCCCTCCTCCCCAGGCGAGGGATCTCGGCATCCCTCCCCGAATGCGACCTCGGGGCCGCTCGAACGCCCATGACGGCGTGCACGGTGAGAGACATGACGACCCCCGAGTTCCGCACGCACCGTCAGCTGCGCGAGGACGGATGGACGCGCCATCGCGTGGAGACCGCCGTGGCGAGCGGGGCCTTGATCCGTGTCCGGCGCGGGAGGTATGTCTCCGCCTCGGTCGACTCAACCGTCCAGGATGCCGCCTGTCTGGGTGGGCGGCTGGATTGCGTGTCCCTGCTCTCTCTTCTCGGCGTCTTCGCTCTGGATCCTGGGCGACTCCACGTCCAGTTCGACCGGGACGCGAGCAGGCTGCCGGAGCGGCCGAGCGGCGTCGTCGCCCACTGGCGCTCGACCGTGGCTCCCCGGGGCGCCCTGCGTGCGGATCTCCTCGAAGCCCTGGCGCAAGCGGTGATGTGTCAGGGGCCGCGCGCGGGAATCGCGTCGGTGGACAGTGCGCTGCACCTCGGACTGGTCACCGGCGCAGAGGTCGATGCGATCTTCGACAAGCTGCCGCGACGTTACCGTCGGCTGCAGAACCTCGTGGACGGCTCGGCCGAGTCGGGGCCGGAGACGTTCGTTCGTCTCATTCTCCGCGCCCTCGGCGAGAGGTACGAAACCCAGGTGCGTATCCGCGGGGTCGGTCGAGTCGACTTCCTCGTCGAGGGGTGGCTCATCATCGAGTGCGACAGTCGCGCCCACCACTCGTCCATCGAGGCACAGCTTCGTGACCGACGTCGGGATCGGGTGGCCGCGTCAGCCGGGTACCTCACCCTGCGTGTTGTCGCCGAGGAGATCCTCTACCGCCCCGAGCTGGTGCGGGAAGCGCTGGCCGGTGTGGTGAGGAGTCGACGGCGGAGTCGTTGAGCTCCGGCCGCTCACCCACGGGCACAGCTCCTGAGCGATCAGTTCCAAACCCGCTCCGCCCCGGCTGGGGGCGTCGAGTGCCGGAGTTGTGCAGCCAACCGCGTGCCGCATCCCTTCGGCGGGCGTGTTGCCACCGCGCGCCGCCGTCTGTTCCACCGAGCGCACAACTCCTGCAACACCCCCGGAGCCGATGGTCGGGGCCGCGGGTAGCTCGCATCTGCAGGAGTTGTGCCCGCACGCGCGGCCGTGGGCGCCCCGCGCGGCGTCAGCCGCGGCGGAGCAGGCCCACGCGGTCGTACACGTCGGCGAGGGTCTTCTCGGCGACGGATGCCGCCCGCTCCGCGTTCGACGCGAGGACGCGGTCGAGCTCGGCGGGGTCGGCGAGCAGCTCGAGCGCGCGCTCGCGCACCGGCTCGAACTCGGAGACGACCACCTCGGCGAGACCCTTCTTGAAGTCGCCGTAGCCGCGACCGGCGTACTCGTCCTCGATCGAGGAGACCTCGCGGCCGGTGAGAGCGGAGTAGATCACGAGCAGGTTCGAGACGCCCGGCTTCTCGTCGCGGTCGAAGCGCACGGCGCCCTCGGAGTCGGTGACGGCGCGCATGATCTTCTTCGCGCTGACCTTCGGCTCGTCGAGCATCCACAGCACGCCGGCGTCGGACTCGGCCGACTTCGACATCTTCGACGTGGGGTTCTGCAGGTCATAGATGCGAGCCGTCTCGCGCTGGATCATCGGCTTCGGCATCGTGAACGTCTCGCCGAAGTTCTTGTTGAAGCGCTCGGCGAGGTCGCGGGTGAGCTCGATGTGCTGTTTCTGGTCGTCGCCGACGGGAACGACGTCGGTCTGGTACAGCAGGATGTCGGCGGCCATCAGCACCGGGTAGGTGAAGAGACCGACGTTGGTGGCATCCGCTCCGTAACGGGCCGACTTGTCTTTGAACTGGGTCATGCGTCCGGCCTCGCCGAACCCGGTGAGCGTAGACAGGACCCACTGGAGTTCGGCGTGCGCGGGCACGTGCGACTGCACGTAAAGGGTCGAGCGCGACGGCTCGATCCCGGCGGCGATGTACTGCGCCGCGGTGCGCCGCGTCTTCTCACGACGCTCGGCCGGGTCGCCGGGCTGCGTCAGGGCGTGCAGGTCGACGACCGAGAAGAACGCGTCGTACTCGTCCTGCAGCTCGCGCCACTGCAGAAGCGCCCCGATGTAGTTGCCGATCTGGAGGCTGTCGGCGGAGGGCTGCATTCCGGAGTAGAGGCGCTGCTGGGTCACCGTACGATCCTAGGCCGCCCGGGACGACGGCCTCGCGCCCACCGACCGGCCCCGCTCACAGCCCCAGCGTGTAGTCCGCGATGACGGGGGAGTGGTCGCTCCATCGCGTGTCGTACGACGGTGCGCGGTCGACGCGGTAATCGGTGACGCGCTCGGCCAGCGCCGGGGTGACGACGTGGTAGTCGATCCGCCAGCCGGAGTCGTTGTCGAACGCCTTCCCGCGCATCGACCACCACGTGTACGGACCCTCGACCTCGCCCGCGTGGCGCCGGCCCACGTCGACCCAGCCGAGGCCCGGGCCGGTCGACCCGTCAGCACCCTCGACCTGCTCGCCGGCGGGTCCGAAGAACCGGTCGAAGTAGGCCCGTTCGCGCGGTAGGAAGCCGGCGTTCTTGCGGTTGCCCCGCCAGTTCTTGATGTCCAGCTCGCGGTGCCCCACATTGAGGTCGCCCATGACGATGGCCAGCGGCTGCGCGGACCCGAGTTCGGCGAGGCGCCGCTCCATGGCATCCAGGAAGAGCCATTTCGCCTCTTGCTTGGGCGTGTCGACCTCGCCGCTGTGCACATAGGCGCTCACGACGGTCAGGGTCTCGCCGTCGATGTCGAAGTCGGTCTCGATCCACCGACCCGACGCGTCGAGCGGCTCGGGACCGAGGTGGGTGCGCGTCTCGACGCCGGGGAGGCGGCTGACGATCGCCACGCCCGCGCGGCCCTTCTGCAGCGCCTCGTCGTTGACGATCTGCCACCCGGGCAGGGCGTCGGCGAGCTGCTCGGCGGTGGCCCGCACTTCCTGCAGGGCGAGGATGTCGGCGCCCGACGCGTCGAGCCACTCGGTCATGCCCTTGCGGACGGCGGCACGGATGCCATTGACGTTGACGGAGACGATGCGTACGGAGCGAGCCACCCCACGAGCGTAACCGGGGCCTCCGACACGGGTCGCTCGCGCAGGCGGGACGCTCAGTCCAGGAGAAGCGTCGAACGTCGCGGCGTGGGGAGTTCGGCCTCGACCCGCGCGAGGGTCGCTCGCGCGGTGCGCAGACGCCGGCGGGCGATCCACCGCCGCGGCCAGCGAGCCAGGGCAGCCGCCTCCTCGGCGTGGCGCACGGCGACCTGGGCGGCGATGACGAGCGCCGTCTGCTCCATCGCCCGGCGGTCCTCAGGGGAGCGCAGCGGTGCGTCACGGTCGTCTGCGGCCACGGCGATCCACGCCGCGGCGACGAGAATGACGATCCCCACCAGCCGGAACCACAGCAGGAATCCGATCAGCACCGTGAAGGTCGCGAGCAGAGGATTCGAGGGGGTGTAGACGAACAGGAAGCCCGCTCCCACCTGCAGCAGAACGAGCCCCGCCGACCCCACGAGCGCGCCGGGCCAGATCCGGCGCCAGGGCAGGACGGTTCCGGTGAGGAATCGGAAGAGGGAGCCCAGGGCGAGGGCGTTCACTCCGAACGCGACGACCAGCGAGACGCCCCGCGCCCCGATCGACCACCACGCCGTCTCGCGCGTCCAGCCCACCCACTCGAAGACGAGGTCGACGGCGCCCGTCGTGACCGAGCCGAGCAGAGCGCCGACCAGCAGAGCCACCCCGAACAGCAGGGATGCCACGAAGTCCCGCGCCTTCAGAAGCACGTAGTTGCGCAGGTCGAAGGGCAGCCCGAAAGTGTCGCGCACCGCACGCCGAGTGAAGGTGACGAACCCGATCGTCGTCCAGATGACGACGACGCCGGCGACACCACCGGTCACCCCCAGCAGCCGCCCGCTCTCCTGCGCGACGGCCTCCACCTGGTCGGGCTTGACCAGACCGTTGTCGCTGATGATCCCCGGGATGTATCCGTTGACGATACGGATCAGTCCGTCGATCGCGGTCCTGCTGCCCCCGAGCCAGATGCCGACCCCCGCGAACGCCAGATACAACGCCGAGAACATCGCGAACAGGCCCTGGTAGCTCATACCTGCCGCGAGCAGGAACCCGTTGTGCCTCAGGAAGTGCCGCCACACCCGCACCGGGAACAGCTCGGCGAGCTTCGCCGCCCGGGCGATCGGTTGGTCCAGGCGCTCCCGCACGGCGCTCTGCGCGGCCTCGAGCCGGTCACGCAGCGACGTCTCCTCGGTCGCTGCGCCCGGCAGCGGTCGGGAGTCGCGGCGGCTGTCGGTCACCCGTCGAGCCTAATGAATGGATGCCACGCCCCTCCGGCATCCCTCCGCCCGAGGCTCCGCGCGAGTTCTGCTCGGTAACGCCGAACGGCGGGGCGCCGAAGCGCACCC
>NZ_RBZY01000028.1 GCF_004022425.1 Microbacterium enclense
ACACTCCTATTCATCCCCCTGCGCGCGTCCATCGGAGTGGGCCACCCACCTATCAACGACCACACCCGCGGCGGAACGAATTGCCCCGTCCATGGGCGCGGCGGTGGCTACGGCTAGGGTGTCCGACCCATTGCGACAACTTGCGTCGAATAGAACATATGTTCGATACTGGCGACCATGCGTGATGACGGCCCGCGTTGGCATCCCCAACTCCTTGCGCGCGAGACCTCGCCGGCTCGTTGGGTAATGCTGGATGCCCGCGATCAGGTAGCGGGAACGATCGAGCTGCGCCGCACGGATGACGGGCCACGTTACCGGGTAGAAGTAGCCGGCGGCGAGGTGCTCGGCTGGGCGACGTCGCTCAAGACGGCCACGGAGCGTCTGCACCGCGTCATCATCTCCGCGAACGTGCCCGGCGGCGGCATCAACGGGTCATGACCGTCGACGAGACATGAGGGGCGGCGCGTGGTACAGGTTTGGTCTCCGATGTCGCAGCTGCAGCGCTCCCCAGAGAAGGGCGTGTGGTTCATCTTCGACAGAAGCAAGCGGATCGCGATCGTGCGACTCGTGGAGGTGCATGGGCGGAAGCTGCTGCGCTCGGTGACGTTCCACGATGACCCGGCTCAGCGGCAACTGATCGGCTACTTTCCCGAGGACGCGATGAAGCTTGCGGTCGAATGCACCTGGTCGGAGTACGTCAAGCAGACCGGTCCGTCGACGAGTAACCGGAAGTAGGTCACACGGATCGAACGTGCAGGAGTGTCCAACCCTCGGGAACGGCGGCGCGTAGGCCGCTCATGTCGGGTGCTTCGATCTGTCTGGCACCGTCGCGTCGCGCGAACGTGCCCGTCGCTGCGAGAAGCGTGGTGCCGTTGGACATCTTCACGGCCGCGGACGTCATCTGGGGCACCTTCCTTGTCGGGGCGCATGTCGCACCAGTGATCGTCATCGTCCACGACGACGACCGGGGCCATGCTGTAGCCGAGTCCTTCCGTCACGTACTCGCGTGCGCGACGGCGTAGTCCGCCGGTCTAGGTGGCGACCAGCTCTTCAAGTCGTGGTGGAGGTCGAGGCCGAGATCGATCGGCATGTACCGTCCCTTCCACTCCCCCTCCACCCGCAACGTGATGTCCAGCTCCGTCCAGCTGGCTCCGATGTCGTAGAGCGTCCTGGAGTCGATCAGGCCAAGTCGCGAAGGGCGCCGAGGGCGGCTCGATATGGCGCTAGTAGCTTGTTCACCACCGCTTTCCCAATGCCGGCGAGCGGGTTTCAATGATCAGCGACAGTTGCATAACTGTTGCGTAACATCGCGGCTACATGGACGTTTATTGGCGCCAACACAGGCGTCACAATAACGTCGACCAGACGCTTATGTTAAATATGTCTTGTCCAACTGTTGGGTTTGCGTTGTGTTCAAGAAACAAGACCTATGCATCACTTCAATGTCCAGGTTGCGCTGGAGCAGAGCAACGCTTCGGCAACAGTTATTTATGGTCGATGTTTATGTATTTCGTACAGAGATAGGTTATGTGCGTCTAATACTGATGTGTCGTAACTGTTACGTACACCAAACATCGCAGCAGCGGCGTGTCGCAGACGTGCTCATCTTCTTGTGCCACTACGTTGGCGTTCGGGTTAGCTAACACCGCCACGACACATAGGCGGATGCGCTGTTGACCCAACGCATGTGTTTCGCATTGCAGGCGTAACAGTTACAGAACAGCAGGGGAGTGATCTCGTGAAGGTCATCGCAGTGTGCGGGCAGAAGGGCGGCATCGGCAAGACGTCGGTGTCGATGAATCTCGCCGCCGCCATGTCGAAGCACAGCAAGATCCTCGTCATGGATGTGGACCCGCAGGGTTCGACGATGTTCTGGGCGGAGACGGCGGACGACGTTGAAAACGAGCTCCCGTTCGACACCTCGCCGTCGACGGACCCCGAGGCACTCCGTCACCTGAAGAGCCTGAACGAGTACGACGCGATCATCGTCGATACCCCCGGCTCGCTGAGGGACGAGGATGTCCTGGGCGCCGTGCTCGACCTGGCTGACTTCGCTATCCTCCCGATCACCACGTCCACACTGGACTTCCCGGCGATAACTCGGACGTTGAACGAGTTCGTCATCCCTAGGGGAGTGCCTTACAAGCTCCTGCTGAACAAGGTCGACACCCGCCGCGGACAGAAGCGTCTGGACGGGTGGAAGCAGGCCATCGACGAGGGAGAGTTCGTCGCCGACCGCATCGGTGTACCGCGGTTCAACCACCACATCCGTCTGTCGTCGACGGTGGAGGACATGCCGATGGAGGGCAAGGTTGTCACCCAGTACACGGATACCCGAGCGAACCAGAACGCGATCTTCGATTACACGGCGGTCGCGCTCGAGCTCACGGCGCAGTGGTACGAGGAAGCGAAGGTCAACTGATGGCAAAAATGGATCTGACCGCGCGGTTGAAAAACTCTGCGAAGCGTGCGCAGGATGTCACCGCGCAGGCGCACCTCGTGGCAGTTGAGGACTTGGTTGAGCCGCCTGTCACAGAAGCCCAACCGGATAGCTCGGCGCCCGCTGTCGAGCTTACGCAACCCGCCGAGCCTTCGGCTGTTGCGACGGACGAAGCAGCTGGCAACGAGGCGACACCGGCACAGAAGCAGGTGTCCCGTCGGCGCCCGGCGCCAGCGGAGCCGCGCCGCGCGCCGGCTAGGCCGTCGACGACTCCGGACAGCGTGGCGGGGGAGTCGGTGAAGGGTCTCGCCCTTGAGCTGCCGAAGTCTCTGAACGCCCGTCTCAACGCTCATCACACGCAGACAAAGATGAGCTTTGTGCTGACCGTGATGACGGCCGTCGAGGTGGCCTACCCCCGGCTTCAGGAGCTGATCGACAAGAAGCTCGGTCGTCATGACGAGCCGGCTCGGGTGTCACTGTTCGCAAAGCCGACACGGCAGCGAATCTCGCGCGACGAGGAGACCGAACGGCGGACAATCCGGATGAGCGCCGGCGGTCTTGAGGTGCTCGACGGACTGGTCGAGGAGTTCGCAGCGCCTTCGCGCACATTCCTGGTCATCGTTGCACTCGACACCTACCTCCCCGCCCAGGACTGACGTGCACGGCCCTGCGTCCGGGCCTCGGCGAGAACTCCTACCTTGCGCTCAGGACCGACCTCGCCGCATCCCAGACCATCGCAGCGCCTGAGACGTTCGAGGGGCGGCCTGAGGCCTCGACTCGGCTCTGCCAATCGAGCCCACCATGGAATCTGCAGCACGGCAAAAATCCACCGCCGCCACGACTCCAACCGGTCCTTCGTCGTATCAGGCCGCCAGGGCTAGTCCCCGCTCGAGGTAGCCGGCACGGACCAAATCACGAGCCTTCCTGTGGTCTCGTCGCTTGGTGGGCCCTCGGGGGTACGCAGCATAGTCGGGCCGGTCGGACTCATTTGAGTAGGACTTCTTCCCTCTCCGGTGTTTCGCGCGTCGTTCCATCCAGGTGATCTCAGCAAGCCACCATGCCCACACAAGGCGTTCCTCGTCGTATCTGGCGCCGCGCTGCTCCAGGTAGCCGTCAACACCGCGTCCGCGGGCGACGAAGTCACGAGCGGTGGGGGAGAGGCGTCGCCAACCTCCAGGGGTCCTCTCGATGAGACCCGATGCGCTCAAATCGTCGACGCGGCGTCGGACGACGTCGGGGTCCAGCCCTGTTCGACGGACGAGCTCGGCGAAGGTGGCGCTGCCCCCTGCCGGCGTGTGCTTGTAGATCAATCCCGCGTTCCTGCCCATGCTGCGGGGTGCGGTGAAGACGTCGTGTGCGAACAGTTCCAGCCGGGTGCTGATCTCTCTGATGAGGGCTTGGGAGAGTGGGAGGGCGTTGGCGATGGCGCGCATATGCGCTTGTGTCCGCTCTCCTCCTGACTCCTCTGTGGAAAACCGAGAGTCGAGTCGGTAGCGCTTTGCGTGCACTCCTTCGGCCTCCGTCACGACGGCGAGCCAGCCGCCTGCGCCGTCTTCCCCAGTAAGCGCGCGGAGGGCACGGGAGACGGTGGTGCGCCCGTAGCCGGTGTCGGCGCTGAGCCGGCGTACGTCGGCTTCAACGGTGTGCTGGGAGCTCTGCAGCATGTACAGGCAGATGGCGTCCAGGACGACGCGCTGCGCGTGGGAGCCTTCGACCCGACTGTTGTGTGTCGCCCAGATACCGGGGAGGGCGTCAGCGCGTGTGAGGGCGCGTTGCACGGCGGCGGCAACGCTCGCGGTGCGCTGGCGGTAATCCTCGTCGTCGCCCGAAGCGCTGAGTGGGTGAGCGGCTACGAAGCGGACGGCGTACTCCCATGCAGCGGTCAGCACCTTATCGATCTGGTGTTCGCTCCGCCGCTGGCGTGTGGCACCGACGCGCCGCGTGCGGGCGTGTTCGAGGCCCGGGGAACTGTGCACCTGCTCGCGGAGGTCCTGATAGCTCCAGCGGGCATGTGCGGCGGCCGCGAGGATCCGCACCAGCGTGTGCGACGCGTCGGGACCGGCTTCGCTGTGCAGCACCAGGTCCATGGCCATCGACAGGGGCCGACGGCGGCCGCGGATCCGGGGCCTTCCGGCATCATCACGGACGACGTTGTGCAGGTCCTCGGTGGACGGGGCGGGCAATTCCGCGCCGAGGTCGACAAGCAGCGCATGCAGCTGGCCGGGGACGTCTTCGTCGGCCGCGTGGTCGGTGATCGCAGCCAGGTCACCCACCGGCGCCGAGTGCCCACCGGCGCGGTGGGGAGCGTAAGGCGGGCGGACGCAGCCGGCTTTGGGGTTCGTCAGCGGCGCGAGGTCAAGAGAGGGGAACAGGCTCCTGGTCAGGTAGGCGATGTCGCGGACGGCGTCAGCGTCAGCGGGCACGTCGAGGTGGACCCAGACGTGACGTCCGCCGGTAGGACCGGACAGGCACAGCAGATGGGGGACGTTGAGCTGCTCGAGCCAGTACGCGAAACGGTCTGCATCGCTCGCGGCGTCCCCGACGGATGCATCGAAGTCGAAGCAGAGGTAACGGAAGCGGAGGTCATCGTCGGCCAGGAACATCGCCCACGTCGTCGATGGCGGCGCCTCGTTGAGGGGCCAGAGCTTGTCGTAGGCGTTGAGTACCTCGCCGCTGGCGGCTCGGGCAGCCGCGCGGACGTCATCCCTGGGGGAGAGGCGGCGGGTAATCGCCCACACCTCGTCAAGAGAGTAGGGCGACACGCCGGTGGGGTCGACGAGCGTCAATACTCGTGCGCGCCCCCGGATGGGGGTTACCATGGCGACATCACCTCCTCGGAGGTACGACAAACGCCCCTCGCCAAGGGGTTGCAATCGAATACCTGCTCTCTCCGACTCCCAGTCGCCAAACCTTCGGTTGGAGTGAGTGAAGCTCTTACTCCAGGCCCACGCGCTACGCCAATAGCGCGGAGGGCCTGATGTCATTTACGGGCGCGTCACATGACGAGCTCCTTCCATCACGGTGGGGGACGGCCGGCGGGACGCCGAGCCGAAAGTACGGGCCCCATTGGTGAGACTGGTCTGGGTGCACGCCGTAGCGCGGTGGGGGAGAGGCATGTGGCCTCGATCCGCCGGAGTCGCCTGTGAGGGGCCGGGGGCGATGCTCGACCGGGCCATGCTGAGGGGATGTTCGCGTGACACGCCGACGTTGGTACGCGAATCCACCCCGCCGCGCGGGGTTTCGGTTAGCATGAGAGCACCTCCTGAGGAAGCTCGGGTGGGTTCCAGACTCTGGTTTGGTCGCTAAGGTCTGGCGAACTACATCGAGGGGCCCCGTCGTCGGACGGGGCTCCTTTTCGTTAGCTGGCGATCTGCGTCTGCGTCGGCAGCTCCCTCGAGGATGGGCGTACCAGGGCGAGCGGCGACACCGGCGCGACCTGATCGACTTGGGGGAATGATTCGACGAGCAGCTCTTCGAGCATGTCGCCGGTCACTCCGGGCTGGGGTGCAAGCTCGGGCATACCGAGCTGGTGCGCCGCGAGATGAACGAGGTAGTCGCCGTAGCTCATGTGCAGCAGGTCCGCGTTCGCGCGAATGACCATGCCAAGTGGCTTAGCGGGCTTCGCCGTGATCTGGTCACGTTCGCCTTTGCTTGGTCGTCCCATGTGTCCAAGCATGCCCCGTGATTTCTTAGGTACCTACGATTGCCGTTCGGCGTGTCGAAACGTAGGTGCCTAGGAAATCTGCCCGCTTGAGGGCCATACGCCGGGGGTCGCGGCATTGCCACGAGGGGACCATTGGCGCCGAAATCCGCAGGCGCAGCCCGCCGGGGGAGCGGGGGCGCTCCTGTCACCCTCTCGCACTCCGCCCGCGTTGCGTTAGCGCCGCCGCCGGCCGGGCGCGCCCGCGTTGCGCCCAGTTCCGTCCGCCGCTTACGCGCCCCACGACGCGGCGTCACGCCTCGCGGCCGCCACAACGCCGGCGACTTCTCCAGCGGCGAGGCGGTCGATGTGTCGCCGCTCCACTCCATCCCCGCCGTGGAGGGGCGTGTTGAGCCACTGCGCCCATGTCCACGGGTCGTCGACGCCCACCCCGAGGATGGGCAATACCTCGCTCAGACCCGGCACCAGCGCGCCGTTGCGCACCTGGAAGGCGGGGTAGAGCGTGCGCTGGTCGGAAGTGTCGAGGCGGAGGGCGCGGCGCTCACGGACGGCTTTGGAGAGGGCTGCGCGCCCGACGCCGAGCTCTTTCTGAAGCCCACCGCTCGAATAGCACGGGCCGACAATGTCCGCCCATGGATTCTTGACGAGGCCGAGGCGGGCGACGATGTCGGCGGCTACGGTGTCGGGGGAGCCCAGCGCGCTGACCTTCGCCCCGTCGCGAATGAGGCGCTCGAGCCGGGCGCGTACAGCCTCGAGGAGCTCGTCGGTGGCCGCGTTCTCCCGTTGGTGTTCGTCTTGGTCGCTCGACACCGAACCCTCCCCGTCAACTGCGTCAACCCGTACGCTGGAGCGGGGGTGTCAACTTTGTCAACTCAGTATGCCGCGACAGGGGAGCAGCTTCCAACCTTCAACGTCGGGTCGAACCTCACCAAATAACCGCCGATACCAGCTCGCACCCATCCGAACGCCGGTATGGCGGCGCCGCAGCGAGTGTCGGGCCGCACCCCGTCAGACGATGTTCATACCTCCGGTGACGGGGGTGTTCGCGACGGTCCAGCCGAGCGCCCGGCACGCATCTTCGCCGCTCAGGTGGCGAGTCGCGGTGTGCCCGGCATGTGCGCTCGGTGCGCCGGCGTCGCCGAAGAGCGCGTAGGCGTCGGGGCTTCCCGTGGTGAATGCCGAGCCGTAGAGGACGCCGCCGTAGCCTGCGTCCTCGAACGCCTGCGCCCACGCTTGCGGGATCGAGTAGTCCGACATGGTCGTCAGCTCGCGCACGATGCCGTGCTTGGCTGCGGCGACGTCGTTCACCGCAGCGCATCGGTGTTCGGTGGGCGCGCTGACGACGGAGACAACGAAGGAGTCAGCGAGGGCGCGCGACACCACGCCTTTCCGCGACACTCGACCACGGATCCTCTCTCGCACCGCCGTGTCCACGCTCAGTGCGGTGCAGCAGGTCCCACGGGCGCCGTGCAGGTTAAACCGCCCCTCCACGCCATTGTCGTAGTACCAGGCTCCGTGCGCTGTTCCGTGGGAGCGGTACATCGGAGCGCCCGCGGCCAAGGTGGCCTCCGGAAACGCGCTGAGGACTACCCCGGCCGGCGGGGCGCTCTGCGAGGCGGTCACGCGGCCCAGGCCGCTGCGTCGTGGCGCGCCTCGACGAGCACGGTCTCCAGATCCCCGTTGGCGAGGAGGTCGATGGCGCGCGGCTGGTCCTCGCCGTTCTCGTCCGCCAGGGGAGTGTTGAGCCACTGCGCCCACGTCCAGGGGTCGTCGATGCCGGACTGCAACACGGTGAGCACCTCTTTCAAGCCCGGCACGAGCTGTCGGTTGCGGACCTGGAAGGCGGGGTAGAGGTTGCGGCCATCGGCGGTCGGGAGCCGGAGTGCGCGAAACTCCTTCACGGCACGAGAAACCGCGCCGCGTTCGACGCCGAGCTCGCGCTGGAGGCTGCCGCTGGTGTAGCAGGGCCCGACGATGTCTGCCCAGGGGCTCTTCGTCACACCGAGGCGGTCGACGATGTCCTGGATGACGGTCTCGGGCTTGGTGATGACGCTGACCTTCACGCCGCCGCGCACGAGCGCGTCGATCTTGCTGCCGAACAGGTCCTTCAGCAGGTTCGCGGCCTGCTCTTCCTGTCGCCGCTGCGGGTCTTCGGGTGCGAGAGTAGTCACCGTTCCTCCATGTGTACCATGTCTACCACTCAAGTATGCGCGTGTATGTCGACCATGTCTACCACCCCAATAGGCGAGTGCCGGTACACCATGACACCGAACGGAGGGGGAGAAGCGACCACCGGCAAGCGTCGGGAGCGCCGCGGTCAGACGCCGTGCACCTTCGCGATGGTCCGGGCGGCGAAGTCGATGAGCGGCTCGGCGATCTCGCGGGCGGCACGCCGGCAGGTGTCGTCATCACGTGAGGCGTAAGACGGCATCGCGCCGTGAGAAGCAGAGCCGGGTCGCGTCACCACCTCGGTCCAGCGCGTTCCGTTGAACCGCTCGACGAGGGCGCGCGACTGCTCGGCATAGGCGTCTACCCGGACGGTAACGCGCAGCACGGACACCGGCTCGTTGACCGTGATGATCCGCACGAGCTCGTAGGACTGCCGAGTGCGGGAGAACGTAGTCTGGTCGATACTCATGCGTACCCACATGCGCGGTGGCGTCTCACCGTGAGGACCGCTCACACCCGGCAGTTTCTGCGGCAAGACGGTATCGAGCAAACGCCGATAATCAACGTTATGTCAGTTTACTTGCGTAGCTGGCGTCGTCTACTCGGGCGGAACGGCACCTCCATCACGACCCGAGCAATCTTCTGACTCTCAAACGAGGGCGCGACACTCCATCGTGCAGGTCAGTACGCGATGCCGTGCGCGATGAAAATCTCCTCGATGGATTTCCCCGCCTGAATCGCTGTACGAATCTTGGCACGGACATGGTCGTCATGGACGGGCAGGAACATTGCCTTACCCTGCACCTTCGTAAGTGGTGCGATTCCGCGGAACTCGACCGCGTGCTCCTCGGCATAGGCAAGATAACCACCCAGCTTGTCAATCCAGTCGGTGAGGTGGATGCCGTGAGGGTCGACGATAGACGGTTTGAGGCCATCCGGGGTGTCGTGAAAGAAGATAAAGTCGGGGAACAGCCGGGACCATTTTCGGGATCCCTTCACTTGATAGGGGATGCACAGGGCACGGTCACCGCCGACCGGGTTGCGGTACCAGGCCACCATCAGACGATTCGCGAGTTCTGATTCGAGCACCATACGCTCCAAGCCGTCGGAGTCCTGCGGCTTCTTCCAATACATGCCGTCTGCGGCGGCTTGGTAGATATGTCTAGGCCAGCGATTCTCAGTGTCGGCGGCAATGGTCGCGCGCAACTGCTCGTCGCTGAGGTCACTGCTCGCGGTCTGCAAAATAGCGTCGACGACAGTGCCTCCAACCTCGATCCTCGGTACCGGTTGAGGGTCGCGCGCCTCGGACTGCAGTCTCACATATCGGGCGCGGGCCGACTCGGGCTCGAAGGATATCTCCTTGGCATGGGACCTGAGCCAATCTGAGTTCATCGAAGCAGCAGCGGCTTCTACGTTTCCCACTACCTGTGAAGATAGACCGAGAGCGGCGACGGTGATCTTGGCCTCAATAGGATCCTCATCGGGATCCTTCCCCACCAAATACGCCCAGTAACTCTCGGCAGTGCCATCCTTGAGCGCCCGGGAAGCGCGGCGGAAGACGTCGTCGATGTTCTTGGCGTCCATACGCGTTCCCGCGAGAATCCGTTCGCCGTCGATCACCGAGCCATCGAGCGACACTTGTAACTCGAAGACGGATGCGTTGGAGACGGCATCGCGGCGCTCGTCGAGCTCGCCGGTTGCACTTAGTTTGGCCGCTTCCAAGTCAAGGACGCCGTTGAGGAACCCAGTGGCATTTGCGACTGCCCCCGGCAGCAGACCATCATTCTCGAGGTAGGTCGCGAGGGTGTGCAACCGCTTGGTCTCAGACGAGGAGATCTGGGATGGCACGGAGTACGACGGTAAAGCGGAGAGCGCCTGCAGCGCAGGCTGCATCGCGTTGGGAGCTTGATACACAAGCTCGAGACGGACGACTGCAGCAGAGGCGGCCGCGTCTCCTCCCGAGAACTGATCGACGACCGACATCACACTCTTGCGATCGAAGCGCGGCAAGTAGGCATGAACATTGTTCAGGGTCTCGTCCAGGGCAATTCGCCGAGCCATCGGCTGTCGCACGATGCGTCCAATGAGCTGCGCAATAGGCGTGTAATCGACTGAGGCCCGCAGGCTTACCAGTACCTCAGCGCGTGGGCAGTCCCAGCCCGTCGTAATTGCGTTTTTGGCTAGGACGACTCTGACCTCGGTGGCGTCCTGAATGTCTTGCGGGGCCATGTACCGGATAGCACGGCCGCCCCCAAGATCGATGGGCGCATGCTCGCCGAACGTGTGCACAATTTGAAGAGCGATCAACCCGGGCCATTGCTGCAGGACGCTGTCGACCACGCTGCGTAGTAGCGTCTTGAATGAGTCATCCTCGGAACGCTCGTCAGGCAGTTGGATTACCATCGCCGGGGTTACCGCAGGCTCGCCCTGCGAGGCGGCGTATTCCGTCCATCGGCGCTCGTACTCAAGTGTCTTGTCTACGCCGAGCCGGATGAACGTGGTATCGGCAACAACTTCGCCTGCGACCGCAGCAGGGGCGAGCGTGATCCGATCTTTCACGAGCCCCGACCGGCGGACATCTTCGATCGGGACTGAAACATTGTATCTGCGCCGATTCTGTTGTTCGAGGGCTTTGTTCAAGCGTTCGGCCGTCGCTGAGATGCCAATGAAAACGGGAACGGGTTTTCGCGGCGCAGTAGTCGAATCCATTCCAGGATCACCGTTAAGAATCTTATTGATGATCGTGGGGGTGCTGCCGGCTTTGTCGGTAACGCCATAGTGCGCTTCGTCCACGATCACGAGAAAGCTTGCCCCGAGTTGGTCTATTGTATTCTCAATTGTTTGCCAAATTGTCCAATCCTGGCCATCCCCCTTTCGCGTGATGCGGGCGGAGGCGGACGCCGCCTGTGTGTTCAGGAAATAGATGACCCCCGGCTCAAAGATTTCCTGATTGAACGCAGCCCCCTGCCCCAGCAAACGAATATCGTTGATCCGCTTAGAAGCATCCTGCATCTTACGGGCTGTTTGCGCATTCAAGCTGGGGTCGTTCGTGACCCAAAGGACCGTTGTACCCGGAACCGGATCGGTCGTGTCGGACCCGAACATCAGCTGTTCGATGACGGAGGTGGCGATCACGGTCTTACCGGCCCCAGTAGCAGCCTCCAGAACGATCGCGGAGATTAGGTCGCCCTTGAAGGCATAATTTTCTTGCGCGTCCTTAATGTGCGCGATCAGTTGCGTGGCGGCACCCTGCTGAAAGTCGGTAAGGGTAATTGTCACGATCAGCCCTTACCATTGATCTCGAAAGAATGTAGATAGTCGGAATACAGGCGGGTTGTGGAAAATCGAAGACTCGGGGGGAGATACTGGACCGCCGCCTGAAACGCGCTCTCAGCGTCCGTGACGACGTACACGTGCTGGATATTGCCCTCGCGAGCCGTCACCGCATCGGCAAAATTGTGCGCGGCCGCGACGTCGAACAGAACTCCGTACGTGGCGTCCTCTGGCAGAGCCCAGGCGTCGTCACCGCGGTGCACTACCGCGCCTCGAGCACCAGATTTCATCCAAAGCAGCGGAGCGATCGCATGGAAGCGACGGTCCAACGCAACCTGGTTCTCGTCCTCGTAAGTCAGCTTGTAGAACGACACGTTCTCTGCCAATCCATCCGAAACGCGCTTGCCATCGGCCCGGAGGCCGGTCACGACGGTTTCAAGACGGGGTCGCGTGATCTTCTCAAATACACCCCCGACCTCCCACTCCGGGTCGCCCGGGAAGCGACCAGCGAACCTCAACGCGTCACTAGCCGCCCGGCCGAGCTCGTTGTTCGTCACGGTGATTGACTGACGTCGCCCGCCGTCTGCGGCGTTCATCTCCATAACGGCGTGGGAGGTGCTGCCGGAGCCCCCGAAAAAGTCCAAAATTATGGTGTCGGGGGCGTTGTTGGCCCACTTGATGAGCTGGCTCATAAGCCGGACCGGTTTCTTCCCGTTCGTGAACGCAACGCCGCCTTCCTTCGAGACGTTACCCATGTCTTGGTAGAAGCCTTTCCAGAGGTCGCCGCGGATCACGGTCCGCCCAAATTTGGGGCGATAGTCGTCCGACATGCGGTAATTGCGCCGGAGTGAATAGACCTGGTTCAGCGTGCCTGTGCGCAGTTTCGTAAGTAGGTAGGTTCGGTGATCCGCCTGAACCTCAACCCATCCGTCGACCGGCGCCTCCATCCCTCGGCACGAAGCGGGAAGGTTGTCGAGACGTGCGATTCGATCGAGGTTAGAGGAGACGAACCGATTGGCCGCGTCGGAAACCGCGAGCAACTTGTCCATGCTCGCCCCAATATTGAACTTTCCTGCGCTGCGGCCGCTCACTTCAAGAAGGCCGAACCTCCGAATGTCCGCGCCGACTTCGTTGTCCTCGAGCATCACCTCGGCGAAGCTGAGCAGCTGGCCGTCATCGCCGAGCCATTGCGTATAGTGCGTGTCCCACTGCGGAGTGCTGTCATATAACGGGGAGTGTCGGACTAGGTCGAAGTCAGCCGATCTGCGGAAAATGTGCACGAACTCAACATTCTTCACAATAGTTCCCTGCTGAGCGTTCGTCACTTTCGGGCCGGAGGTCGTAGACATCTCAACCACAATCGTGTCGACAAAGTTTGATGGCCCAAAAATTTGCTCCATGAGAAGCTTAAGATATGCCTGTTCATGGTCGCTAATCGAGACGAATATGACACCTGTGCTTTTTAGGAGACGGCGTGCGTGATGCAGGCGCCGCTCCATAAACGACAACCACTTCGAGTGGGCAAAATCATCACGGCGGTCCACGTAACGGTCGTTGTACTGCCAGTCGTCGGAGCCAGTGTTGTAGGGCGGGTCAATGTAGATCACATCTACTTTGCCAACGTGCGTATACAGCAGCGTCTCGAGCACATAGTAGTTCTCGCCGTTGATTACGATATGAGAAGGCTTGTCGCCTCCACAGCGCAGCTCGTTGACCAGCTGGAGGCCCGGGTAGATCGGATAGTCAAAGTCCTTCACGACGACGAGCTCATCGAACTCTCGCTCCTCGGGGACAGCCCCAGAAACGACCTGACGACCTGAGTCCAAGGGCAACAGTGACGCGCGCCCGGCCCGGGTACTTCGGACCAGGTAGTCCTTCTTGGTCGTGTCACCCCTCAAACGCGCTCGATCGCCGCGGCGCGGCTTGACCCCAGGAGTCTCGACGTCTTCGGGCTGGTGACGCTGAAAGACCAGTCCGAAGTCTTTACGCTCGACAAGCTTGGCGATCTCATCGGCGATCTGGGAACGGAGGGCCGGATCAGCAATCCGATCCACGAGGTTGTCGATGTGCGCCACAGAACGAACCTACCTACTGCTGTGGTGGCCAGCGAACGTAAGGCGTGCACTCCACGACGCCTACGACCCCACGGGCCGGTTGACTTCTAGCCAGCGGGGCTCCAGTCAAACAGAGGCGCTCCTCAGTGTCACCCTGAAGTGTTTGACGCCGCCCATGAGGGCGCATGCTGTAACAGGAACCTACGTGTCCTACACGGCAGGCGGGGTCTCCACACGTTCGAGCGATTTGCGGCGGCGGGCTTGCTCAGTCAGATCTGAATTTTGTTCTCCCAGAGACGCGACTATGGCGCCACCGACTGCCGCCTCCTCCGCCGCGCCTGGAGGGTCTCGGACAATTCTAACGGTCGTGTTAAATTTACCAACATGCGTACAGCGGTCCACAATCCATTCCAGCCAGGGTCCGATGTGGTTCCCGAGATCTGGGCTGGGCGTACAGAGCAGCTCAGTGATTGGCGGGATGTGCTGCGCCCGCGTCTTCAGGCGGGCCTATTTGAGCGCGGTCGAACCGTGCTGGGAGAGCCGGGGCTGGGAAAGTCGTCGCTAGTTCGGCGGATCGCGATGCAGGCGGAGCGAGCGGGCGACTGGGTTACCCCGCAGATTCGTCTCGCTCTGGGTACCGATCCGCTGAAGCGAATCGCTGCCGAGGTGTTGAAGCTGGCGGATAGAGCAGGACTTCCCGCCGCCCGTGAGAACCGGATCTCGAGTTTGCTCGAGCGGGTCCAGACGGTCGCCGCAAGCGGGGTATCACTGGGTCTGCGCGATCGTGAAGGGGTGGAGCCTCACACGGCCCTAACGGAGTTGCTGGTGGAAATTGGTCACGCTGCGATCCGGCAGAACCAAGTCGTCCTCATCCATGTCGACGAGGTGCAGAACATCACCGACGAGAAGCTGTTGTCGCAGGTGTTGATTGCGTTAGGCGACGCGATTACCCGGGAGGTGGACGTTACTGTGCCGGCGGTGGGGACCATAACCCGGTCCCTCCCCATTGCCGTTTATCTGACGGGCCTACCCGAGTTCGACGACAGATCAGGGTCGCGCAAGGGCGCGACCTTCGCGCGCCGGTTCGCCACCACGACGTTGGAGCCCATCAATGACGATGACCTGCGTAGCGCTCTGCGGCCGCTCGTGGTCACCGGATGGGAGACGCCGTCCGAGGATGGATCCATCGTCGCCGTGAGGTTGGCGCCGGATGCCGCGGAGACCATCGTCGATGTCTGCCGTGGCGAACCGTTCCTGTTCCAACTCGCGGGGCAGCGTGCGTGGTACGCGGGATCGGGGGACGTGATCACACGACCGGAAGTTCTCGCCGGTTGGGGTCAGGCGGAGCAGGAAGCAACTTCTCACGTCGAACGGATCCTCGAGCGCCTACCCCCACGTGAACGGGAGTTCCTCAGCGCGATGGCCGAGTTGCCTCCGTGGGAGCGTAGCCAAGGACAGATTGCGGCGAAGGCAGGTTTTGCCAAACCCACCGACGCCGGCACCACCTCCCAACGCCTCGACCGGGTCCGCGGGATTATCGGGCGCGGAAAGGTGTACACCTTCCGTCACCGCGCAATTGAAGCGTTTCTCACCAGCGACTGGCCCTCCTTGGAGCAGTAGCGCCGCCACGACGTCCCACGGTGTGGGCTACATACTCGAGCTGGTCGATGAGGGTGGTAGTCCAATCGCGCGTTGGACTATTGCGGCGAGGTCTGGCCCACCTTCCGCAAAGCGGCGGATGTAAAACAGCTCTGTCACCGCCCTACTCCCCACTCGCAGTTGGCTGGCGTGGGAGAATGGGCGCATGGCCACAAAGCACGTCACGCATTTGATCGACGACCTCGACGGTTCCGTTTTGGAAGACGGTGCCGGAAAGACCGTGTCATTCTCAGTCGACGGGAGGGCGTACGAAATTGACCTTTCCAAGGACAATGCGAGCAAACTTCTCGACGCGTTCGCCCCGTACGTGAGTGCCGCTCGCGTGACTCACTCTGGGAACAGCGCCCGTGGCGGTCGCACTTCTGGACCCCGCCGTGACGTCGATTTGAACGCGGTACGCGAATGGGCGCGAGCGAACGGACACACCGTCAGCGATCGCGGTCGCGTGGCCGCGACCATCGTTGAGGCTTACCAGGCCGCGGTGTCATAGCCCCTCCCCCGGCGTCGCCCGGTTCTTCGAGACGGGTCAGGGCCGTTCTTCGAATGCGAGCGTGATGGTGCACTCGACGTCCCCGAAAAGGAGTCGCGTTCCACTGTCGATGAGAGTCGGTTCGCCGGCGATGAGTTGTCGCGGTGAGGCGTCGAGGATCGTTACGCCGTTGAGTGTTCCCAGATCGGTGACGCAGATGCGGCTCATCTCGTCGACGTCGATTGTGGCGTGCGTGCGAGAAAGCTCGCGTCCGGGGCTCACCGCGGCGACCGGGTGACGCCCGTCAATGGGGTCGGGGTTTCGTCCTAGAACGACTCGTCCGGGCACCCGCATGCTGCGCTTCGCATCGAAAGCGAGCAGAAGCGTCGCCGTCCGCAACGTCGCCGTATCAGTGCTCGCCCCAGATGCCAGGTGTTCGTGGGCATTTGCCGTGCTCGCGCCCCCGACCGCGGCCAGGGCGTCGACTTCTGTGACTGTTTCGCGCTCCGGGCTGGCTTGCCGTTCGGCTCCTGTAGGCGCCTTGACACTGAACGGCTCGCGCACATCGCAGGCGCTGCATGTCTCCAAGGTGACCGGCTGTGCGTGTCCGCATCGGCGGCAGGGCCCTTCGCTGACGAGGAGGTTTTCGTGGAGGTTGATGGTGCCGGTGTCGCTCAGCAGCTGGACGTATCCCTCGGGGCGGATGGCGAGGCGGTAGGCGTCGGGACCGTCCGTGACGTCCATCCGGACGGGTCTGCGGAGTGTGCGTGCGTAGGTGACTGCTCGGGCTGTCATGCCGGTTCGCAGCGCGTCGACGCTGGCAGCTTTGCACGGGTGATGGGTGCCGTTGACGATCAGTGTTCCTGTGCCGTCGGGGTTCACGACAGCTTTGAGTCGCGGCCATGCCTGCACGCGGTAGTCACTGGCGTCGGCTCGTGTGTGGTGCCGTTCGGTTGCGTGGTTGGTTTTTGTGCTGTTCATTCGGGTCTCCTCGGTTATTGCCCCAGGGTGATTCCGACGGCGGTCATGAAGGGGGCCGGGTCGACATTCTCGCCGTTGACGAGCACCTCGAAGTGCAGGTGGCAGGCGGTGGAGGATCCGCTGCTGCCGACCCGGGCGATCTGTTGACCTGCGGCCACTTCGTCTCCAACGCTTACGAGCATTCCGGAGTCATACATGTGGAGGTAGCGGGTGGTGATGCCGCTGCCGTGATCGACTGCGATCACGCCGTTTCCGCCGGCGTCGAATCCGCGGAAGGTGACGGTGCCGGATTGCGCGGCCCAGATGGGGGCCTCGCAACCGGGGCCGAGGTCGGTCCCGGCGTGTAGGCGCCGCTCCCCCGTGATCGGGTGGATGCGCATGCCGTAGGGGCTGGTGACGGCTCCCTTCGATGGGAGCGACCAGCCCTGTGCGTTGGGGATGCCGGGGGTGAGCGGATCGCAGGTGCCGCCGCTGGCGCTGCTGTCGCTGGGGTTGAGGCCGGTGTCGACGCCGGTCAGTCCCTCGACAATCTGAACGGCGCCGTCCCAGAAACGCTCATAGTGGTACGGGTCGGCGTTGACCTGTGTGCGGTGGGCGACGATGGTCGGTTCCAGCGATTCCCGGTCAGGAACCTTCTGGATCATCACCTGGAAGAACTTCGTCGACGCAATGTAGGGGTCCAGCCGCTCCTCGCTGGTCCCCCACCCGTCCTGCTGCTGAAACAGGCCAATTGAAGTCGTGCGGGTGCCGTCGGGATTGGTGACGCCGCCGGTCTCCCAGTCGCCATAGTCGATGTTGCGCAGGCTCGATTCGCCCATCGCCGTCATGACACCGATGGTCTGGTCGCGAGCGTTCAGGCCGAGGTCTTTGCCGGCCTGGATCACGTTCGCGGCATTCACGAGCTGCTCGTGGCCGTAACCGGCAATCTCCGTCCGGGGAACCGAGTCGAGGGCAATGGAAAGGCTCGATCCGGGGCCAGCGGCGGAGGCCGGTGCGCAGTCATCGACGCCGATGACGACGAAGCCGAGCAGGAGGCCGATGACCAGCACCGGTGCTGCTGCGATGGCGTAGGCCCCACCCCTCTTGGGCCCGCCCACGCTAGTTCACGCCCTCGGGAACGACGAAGCGGCTTGCCAGCCACGGGCTGTCAGCGTCAGCACGGCTGAGAATGAGGCTGTAGGTGCCAGCGTTGGTGGGAACGTCGACGTAGGCGACGTAGCCGCTCGACTCGTCCGTGATGACACCAGAACCCGTGACGCTTGACGCGATGATGCGTGATGGGTCCATGTAGGCGTAGTCGGCGGTGGCTTTCTGATCGAGAAGTGGTTGGAGCTGCGCCCACCATTCGTCGAAGCCAAGATCGGGGCGAGCGTAGGCGCGCATGACGGTATCGGCGGCGGCGATTGCGCTTTGGCGCGATGCGTCGTCCCATACGGGCACCGGACGCGGGCCATGCGTTTCGCCGGAGTCCTCGTCGATGACACCGCTCGGGGCAGGAGTCATCGACGAGGTGCCAGGGAAGACCGGGCCGGACGACACATCCATATACGTCGCCTCGGGCTCGGGAGTGCTGGCGGTACCGCTACACCCGGCGAGGATGACGACAGTGGCCACGACGAGGGCGACCCGGCTCTTCCTCACACTCACTCGCTTTCTGACACCTCCGGGTTGATGACAACTGCGGGGCCGTCGCCGCGTGGCTTGTTGGCGCCCGCCCGCAGGGTGTCCTTCAACTCGTTGACGATCACGAACCATGACGTGCCGACCTTGTAGCCGGGGATGATTCCGTCTCTCAGCCAGGTGTAGACGGTGCGCGTTGTCGTGTTGAGTCGAGCAGCAACCTCGGTTGGCCCGATGGTCGGCGGGTCTGATTCGAATAGTTGGTCGATCGCGTCGGTCACGGCGGTATCCCTTCGTGCCCCCTCAGGCAAGGATACGGGCCGGTGCGCGGACGAACATTAAATGTTTCTAACGTCGCATTCTTCGTAGCTCTTCCTATGGCGCATTAGCGTGGCAATGGCCACATTCGCTAGTTCACGGGGGTCACGATGAGCGAACGAGCCAATCCCTGGCTGTCTAGACCAACCACGCCAAGTGCCGTTGCTCAGCCACCCGTCCTGGCTGCGCCGCCGACTTCCGGGCCGGTTGCACCGCAGCGTGGCGTTCCCGCGCCC
This sequence comes from Microbacterium enclense, assembly GCF_004022425.1. GTDB lineage: Bacteria > Actinomycetota > Actinomycetes > Actinomycetales > Microbacteriaceae > Microbacterium > Microbacterium enclense_A. The sequence continues at coordinate 18,881 of NZ_RBZY01000028.1, forward strand.
GACCAGGTCGACCGTCTGCCTGTTCGCGACCAGAGCGCGACACCTGCAGTGTGGTGGCTTGGTGTGCATGGCGGCGCAGGTGAGTCGACGCTTGCGGCTCTGAGCCCAGAGCGATCCGCAGCCGCCGGTCACGCTTGGCCGCGTAGTACCAGCGGCAATCAAACACCCGTCGTGCTGGTCGCACGATCGAACGCTGCCGGGCTACGCGCTGCCCAGAACGCGCTCCGGGAGTGGGGCGCCGGGCTCACCCCCTCCAACGTCTTGGGCTTGGTCGTAATGGCGGATGCACCTGGGCGCATGCCCCGCGCGCTACGCGACCGTCTCACCGTCGCCGCTGGCGGCGGCCCCCGCACCTGGACCGTGCCATGGGTCGACGCCTGGCGGTTTGAAGAACCAACCAACGTCCCTATCCCGCGCGACGTTCAACGAGTTTTTGACGAGCTCAGCGCAGTTATTGGAATAGGTGCCTCGAGCACCGTCAACTGAAAGGCAAGACATCTTCGTGATTGATGTGTTCCACACCGCGGTCGACGCCACCGTGAACCTGACCGGCGTCATCCCCAACCCCGCGCCGCAGCAGCCTCCCGGCACCGAAGGCGTGACCACGATCCTGGCGTGGCTGAAATGGATCGGCTACGTCGTCGTCGGCGGCGCGATCATCGTCGGCGGAATCCTCATCGCCGTCAGCTTCCGCCGCGGCGAGGGCCACGACGCCCTCCCCAAGGTCATCTGGCCGATGGCCGGCGCGATCATCATCGGCGGCGGTGCCGCCCTAATCGGCATCCTCGCCGGGGCTTAAGGAAGCGCCATGGCTGAAGACGACGACACCCAGCAAAGCCCCTTCGCACGCCCGGGTTTCATCATCGGGGCGGTCGTAGTGGCCGCACTAATAGTTGCCGGCATCTTCCTTACGGTTCTCAACCTGAACCGTGAGCCTGACGCGGCTCCGCCGGCCCCTGATCCGTCGTCCAGCGCCACGACCAGCACCGCTCCGTCCCCGACTGCGTCCGGGGGCACGGGCGGCGCTAGCGTCTGCGGCCTGGAAGGCCAGGTGCTTTCCGGCACCGTGACGACGGCACCCGCTGCGACCTGGGCTTACCAGGACGTCTATGCATACCCGGAGTCGGCCACGTACGGCCCCGGGGCAACCGCCCCTCAGGGCTACCGGTATTGCTTCCAGCGCAGCCCGGAAGGCTCGGTATTCGCTGCCGCGAACATGACAGTCGGGCTCCTCGGTGACGTCAATACGCGCAGCACACTCGCTGAGTACGCGCTAACCAGCGGCACCTATCGCAGCCAGCTCCTATCCGAGGTTGGATCATCGAGCTCGGACGTGCGCGCCTCGATCGCCGGCTTTCGCCTGCTGTCATACGACGGGGACTCAGCGCGCGTCGATGTAGCTTTCCGTGGCTCGACCGACGGCCAAGCCGTGAATGGCTCAGTCGTTTTCGATCTGACTTGGTGGCAGGGCGATTGGAAGATCAACGCTGACAATGCTCAGCCGCTGCGCATCTCGCAGCTCCCTGACCTTTCGGGCTACATCGCGTGGAGGGAGAGCTGACGCGTGGCGTCTAACGGTGGCGGAGACTGCGGCCTACTGGATATCGGCTGCCACGCTGAGGAGTGGGTGAACAGCGCAGTCGGTGATGCGATCGAGAACCTAGCTCGAGCTGTTCTCGAGGCCTTCGGAAAGGCAGTCGGTTCGCTCGGCACCCTTTGGGTGAATGTCGGAACGCCCAACCTCACCGGAACGGGTGGTGGATCGTCCATCGCCGCGGGCTCATCGGCCCCCAACTCTGAGGGCATCATCGCCGTCCTCAGCTACGTGACGTGGGTCGCGATCGTCATCGCCGCAATCTCGATCATTCTCCTCGGGGCGCTCATCGCTACGCGCATGCGCAACGGTGAAGGCTTTCAGGCGTCGGGTCGTACTGGGATCGTGCTTGGTGCGATCTTCCTCATGAGCGGCGCGACCGCGCTCGTTTCGGGACTGCTGCCGCGCGGGCCTCAGGGCGCGGGTGGTGCGGTGCTGTTCTTGCAGTCGTCGCTCTGGTGGTACATGGGAGCGGCGGCGGTGGTGTCGGTCATCATCGGCGGCGTCCGCATGGCGTGGGAGCAACGCGCCGAACCCGGAAAGGAGACGGTGAAGAGTCTGCTGACTCTCATCGTCGTTGCCGGTGCCGGTGTGACGATCGTCGGCCTCCTCGTGTCGGCCTTCGACTCGTTCTCGGTGTGGATTCTCAACGGCGCGCTGAGCTGCGACGTGGGAGCCGACTCCGCGTGCTTCGGTGAAAACATCGCGACTCTGCTCGCGCTGACGACGAACCCGAACACGGGCGGCCTCGGTGCCCTGCTCATCATCATTCTCGGCATCATCGCGATTCTCGCGACGGCTGCTCAGATTGTGTTGATGATCGCCCGCGGCGGCATGCTCGTGATCTTGACGGGCATCCTGCCGCTATCGGCATCGGCCACGAACACCGAAATGGGTAAGGGCTGGTTCAAGAAGAACGTGGGGTGGCTCGTCGCGTTCATCCTCTACAAGCCCGCCGCGGCGATCGTCTACGCCGCGGCTTTTCAGCTCGTCGGAACCGATGTGTTCTCGGATGACGGAACAGGCTTCATCGCTGTGCTGACGGGCCTCATTCTGATGGTGCTCGCGCTGTTCGCGATGCCCGCTCTAATGCGGTTCGTGACGCCCCTCGTCAGCTCTTTGTCGGCGGGTGCCGGCGGCGCGCTGGGAGCTGCGGCGATCATGGCGCTGCCCTCGGGTGCTGCTGCTGCTGGTCGCCTCGCGACCGGCTCGGGCGGTGGCTCGCCGGCGGGTGGCGGTCCCGGCGCCACGGGCGGGCAGGGCTCGACCGGCGCCGCTGGGCCCTCAGGCTCGAACGGTGGCGGCGGGTCAGCCCCTCAGGCTTCTAGCGCTGCCGGTGCCGGTGGTGGCGGCACAACAGGGGCCGCGGCCTCCTCGGGTGCCGCTGGCGGCGGCACGGGCGCGGCGGCGGCATCTGCCGGCGGTGGAGCTGCCGCGGGCGGCGCTGCGGCTGGTGGAGCTGCTGCCGGCGGTGGAGCTGCCGGTGGAGCTGCTGCCGGCGCTGCCGGTGGCCCGGTTGGCATGGCCGCGGGCATCGCAATCGGCGCAGCGGCTCAGGGCGTGCAAGCGGCCACGGGGGCCGCGAAGAACGTAGGCAATCAAGCAACGGGTGAAGGGAGCGGGACCTGATGGCAACCGTGGAGACAAGCCGTAAGGGCGTCCGCACGTACGGGAACTGGCGTCAGCCGACGTCGCCGGGGCTCCTCGGCCTCGGCACGGTCGGCACCGGCCTGATGTTCGTTGCGCTGCTGATCGTGATCGTCGTCCTGATGACGACGAACATCCTCAACGCCGTCATCACCGCCGCGGTGTTCGGCGGGATGATCCTGCTCCTGACCGTGCGCGACGGCGACGGTCGTAGCGTGCTCTCGCGCACGGCCAACCGTGTCGCGTGGTCGTCGACGAAGCGACGCAAGGCGAACGTCTACCGTTCCGGCCCCCTCGGACGCTCCGAATGGGGCACGAACCAGCTCCCCGGCCTGGCGGCACAGTCCCGCCTCTCCGAGCACGAGGACTCCTACGCCCGCCCGTTCGCGATGATCTACAACCCCCACGCGAAGACGTACTCGATCGTCATCGGCACCGAGCCTGACGGCGCGGCCCTCGTCGACCAGGAACAGGTCGACCTCTGGGTGGCCGATTGGGGTCACTGGCTGCGCAACCTGGCGGATGAGCCGGGGATGGAGGCCGCTCAGGTGACGATCGAGACGGCCCCCGACTCGGGCCGTCGTCTGCGCCGTGAGGTGGAGACGAACACCGATCCCGACGCACCGGATTTCGCGAAGGCGATGCTCGGTGAGGTGGTCATGAACTACCCCGCCGGCTCGTCGACGGTGAAGGCGTACGTGGCGCTGACGTTCTCGGCGGCACCACGTAAGGGTGCCAAGCCGCGCACGCCTGAGGACATGGGGCGCGAGCTGGCCGCTCGCCTTCCTGGCCTCACCGCGACGCTGCAAGCGACCGGCGCGGGAGCGGCGCATCCGCTGACGGCTCAGGAGCTGTGCGAGACAATCCTCGTCGCGTACGACCCGGCGGCGGCGTCCCTGATCGACGACGCTCACGCGAACGGCGAGGTGCCCGATCTGAGCTGGTCCGACGTCGGCCCCACGGCAGCTCAGGCCAACTGGGACAGCTACCGGCATGACTCGGCAACGTCGGTCACCTGGCAGATGACTCAGGCTCCTCGCGGCCTGGTGCAGTCGGGTGTGCTGGCGCGTCTGCTCGCCCCGCATCGCGACATTGCGCGTAAGCGCGTGACGCTGCTCTACAAGCCGATCGACCCCGCTCGGGCGGCGGCGCTCGTCCAGGCGGACGTGCGAGCTGCGGAGTTTAAGGCCACGTCTAGCCGGAAGCCGGTGGCGCGTGACTCGCTCGCGCTGCGCTCGGCTCAGGCCACGGAGTCGGAGGAGGCATCGGGCGCGGGCCTGGTGAACTTCGGCATCCTCGTGACCGCGACCGTCATCGACCCGAGCAAGGAGGCCGACGCTCGCGCGGCGGTCGACAACCTCGGCGCGACTGCGCGTCTGCGGCTGCGCCCGGTGTACGGATCACAGGACAGCGCTTTCGCCGCGGCGCTGCCCCTCGGGCTTGTGTTGACCAAGCACGTAGCTGTCCCGGCGATGCTGAGGGAGGGGATCTGATGAGCCCTGATCTGATCGCGCTGCTCGCGCTGGGCGGGCTGGTCCTGCTCGTCGTGGTGGGCGCGCTCGTCTTCATCCGCACCGGACGGAAGAACACCGCCACGGGCGCGTCCGCGTCCGGTGGGTCGCTCACCTCTCGGGGGTGGAGCGGCGCCGGCGGCGGCATGTCGACGTACCTACAGCCCGTCCCGGAGTGGCGCGGTACGACGGTGCAGACGTGCGGCCTGTGGCCGTACGCGATTGGCGCCGGTACGCCGATGGTGGGCGTCCCGCTGGGCCGTCATATCCACACGGGGGCGACGCTCTGCGCCGACCCGATTTCGTGGTTCCAGCGGGCGAAGCTCATCAGCAACCCGTCTGTGTTCGTGCTCGGTAAGCCCGGGCTCGGTAAGTCGACGGTTATCGCTCGCATGGCGACGGGGCTCGCCGGCTACGGCGTGCAGCCGCTCGTGCTGGGTGATCTGCGCCCCGACTACGTGGAGGTCATCCGCGCGCTCGGCGGTCAGGTCATCACCCTCGGCCGTGGGCGCGGATACCTCAACGTGCTCGACCCGGGCGAGGCGAAGGAAGCCGCTCAGCGCCTCATCGACGCCGGCTTCCAGAAGGAGGCCAACGAGGTACTGGAAGACGCCCACGGTCGCCGCTTGGCGATGGTGTCGTCCCTGTTGACGATCCAGCGCAAGTCTCCGCCGACCGACGTCGAGGAGTCGATTATCGACCAGGCCCTCCGCGTGCTCGATCGCAGCATGGAGGGCATTCCGGTGCTCTCCGACCTGCTGGCCGTCGTGCAGGAAGGTCCGACCGAGCTGCGTCAGGTCGCCGTCGACCGCGGCGATTTCAAGAAGTACCAGGAGATTACGCGCGGCCTCGAAGCGTCGTTGCTGGCCCTGGCGACCGGTAGCGGCCGCCTCGGCGGCGTGTTCTCCCACCACACGACGAACCCCATGGCGCTTGACCGTCCGGTGGTCTACGACATTTCCGCGATCGGTGAGGCTGAGGGCGATCTGCGCGCGGCCACGCTGCTCGCGTGCTGGTCGAACGGCTTCGCGACGGTGAATATCGCCAACGTCCTCGCGGACGCTGGCCTGGAACCGCGCCGGCACTACTTCGTCATCATGGACGAGCTGTGGCGAGCCCTCCGCGCCGGAAACGGCATCGTCGACCGCGTGGACTTCCTCACCCGACTCAACCGTCAGGTGGGCGTCGGCACGGCGATGATTTCACACACCATGGCCGATCTGAGCGCCCTCCCGGAGGAGGACCGTTTGAAGGCCAAGGGCTTCGTAGAGCGCGCCGGCATGGTCATGTGCGCGGGTCTGCCGTACACCGAAATGCCGGAGCTCACGACGGTCATCCCGTTCTCTGAGGCTGAGCAAGAGCTGCTGACCGGGTGGCAAGACCCGCCCGCGTGGGACGCCGCCACGGGCCGCGAGGTCGACCCTCCCGGCCGCGGCAAGTTCCTCGTGAAGGTCGGCACCCGACCGGGCATCCCGGTACAGGTGCAGCTCACGGAGGCGGAGCGCTCCATCCGCGACACGAACCAGCGGTGGTACGAACAGTCCCGCACCGCCCGCCGTGCGGTGCGCGCGGTGGAGGAGCTGGTGGAGGAGCACGAGGAGCGCGAGAAGGAGACGGTCTGATGAGCACCCCCAACAACCGCCGCCGCGATCCGGGCGGCTTCGGCGGCGAGACGCTGATGCTGCTCGTCCTGATCGTCGTCGTCGTCGGGGGCTTGGTCGTGACCAACGTCGCGGTGCGCCTGGGCGCGCAGCTCGACGGCACCGCGGCCGAGCTGCCGCCCGACCCGTTTGGGCTCACCCTCGGACTCATCCTCGGGCGCGTGGCGTGGCCGGCATCCGCGACGTGGATCGTCGCGGTTCTCGGCGCGGTCCTGCTCGTGCTGACGGTCCTCGTGATCGTCGGTGTCGTGCGTTACCGGAAGGGGCGGACCCGCGTCGACCGCGCCAGCTCGTACATGGGCCGCGGCAAGAACGTCGCCGGCCTGAGCCGACAGAACGCCGTGCAGTCTGCCGAGCGTCTCGGCGTGAAGGGCGTCGATGGTAAGCCGGTGCTGGGCGTACCGATCGGGAAGACGATCGGTGGGATGCCGCTGTGGGGCACGTGGGAGGACATGCACATCGACATTTGGGGGCCGCGTACCGGTAAGACCACCTCCCGTGCGGTGCCCGCGATTCTCGACGCCCCCGGCGGCGTGCTCGTCACCTCAAACAAGCGCGACGTGGTGGATGCCACCCGCGACGTTCGCGCGGAGGCCGGCCCGGTGTGGGTGTTCGATCCTCAGGGAATCGCGCTCGAGAATCCGTCGTGGTGGTGGAACCCGCTCAGCTACGTCACCGACGAGGTGAAAGCGGCCAAGCTGGCCGATCACTTCGCGTCGGGCTCGCGTGATCCCGGAGCCAAGACGGATGCCTACTTCGACCCCGCGGGGCAGGATCTCCTTGCGGGGCTCCTGCTCGCCGCGGCGCTCGATGGTCGACCGATCACCGACGTCTACGCCTGGCTGACGCGCCCCACGGAAGACGAGGCGGTGTCGATCTTGAAGCGGCACGGCTACAAGCTCACCGCTGACCAGGTGCGCGGCGTCATCACTGCCCCCGAGAAGCAGCGCGGCGGCATCTACGGCACGGCGCAGCAAATGGCGTCGTGCCTCACGAACCGTCAGGTTGCGTCGTGGGTGAACCCCCTGACGCAGACCGATCTTCGCCCTCAATTCGACCCCGCCGCATTCGTGCGCGGCGGCGGCACGCTCTACTCGCTGTCCAAGGAGGGCCGCGGGACCGCCGGCCCGCTCGTGACGGCGCTGACCGTGGCCGTCGTCGAGGCCGCGGAGGAAATCGCCGCGGCATCCCCCGGGGGCCGTCTCGCGGTGCCCCTGCTCGGCGTGCTCGACGAGGCGGCGAACGTCTGCCGCTGGCGTGAGCTGCCGAACCTTTACAGCCACTACGGCTCGCGCGGAATCGTCCTGATGACCATCCTGCAATCGTGGTCACAGGGCATCGACGTATGGGGAGAGTCGGGCATGCGCAAGCTGTGGTCGGCGTCCAACGTCAAGGTCTACGGCGGCGGTGTGGCCGAAGAAACCTTCCTCGAATCGCTCTCCAAGCTGATCGGTGACTACGACCGTCAGGCGTCGTCGGTGTCGTCGGGTCGCGGTGGGCGCAGCGTGAACCAGCAGCTCCACCGTGAGCGCATCCTGGACGTCGCGGACCTGTCCGCGATGCCGAAGGGTCGCGCCGTGGTGCTGTCGTCGGGGAACCGCCCGACGCTGATCCGCACGCAGCCGTGGATGACCGGCGCGCACGCCGAGAAGGTCAAGGCGTCGATTGCCGCGCACGACCCGGCGGCGCAGCGGACGATAAACGAGGCTCAGGAGTCCGTGCGCGCCGTGGCCCGCGCGGAGAACGATCGAGAGGCCGTCTGATGAGCGACAACTGGGGCGACGACGACGGGATCGAGGCCGAGCCGTTCGACGTCGACGACGAACCGACCGCGGAGCGCGAGGAGCGCGAGCCTGGACGCATGTTCGGACTCGACGTCGCGGAGGTCGTCGAAAGCATGGCGCGGCCGGCGATCGCGCGGACGCTGCAGAAGGCCGTCCGCGACGTCGTAAACGAGGTCGTCGACGCGGAGGTGACCGAACAGCTCGACCCCTCCGTAATCGAGGAGCTGCAAGCGCAAGCGGCCACCGCCGCGCGCCGAGCGGTCGGCGCCGCTCTCGACGAGCTGGACGAGGAGCCGGCCAACGAGGAGCCCGAGCTGTACTTCGGGTCGGTCGACGAGTTCGTGCGGGGTTTCCTGCTCCCCAACTACAAGCGCCGTGTGGACGGTCAGCGCGTCATGTGGGCCGCGGAGTGGTGGAAGTACGCCGAAGCCGTCGCGCGTCTCGACGCGCTCTGGCGGGCGTGGGAGCACCTGCGACAGGACGCGCAGACGGGTATGTCGGTGTGGTTCCGTGACCACGCCGAGCACCACATGTCGATTCTGCTCAGCACGGATGGTCCCTTCGCCGCGGCCGGCGAGGGCAAGAACAGTGAGAACGTGAACGACAAGGGCGAGCAGCTGCCGTACATTGCACCTCCCGAAGGGCTGTTCCCGGACGTGCGCGAGGTGTCGGCATGAGCGCCGTCACGACCCGCCGGGAATCGTGGGTGCGCTCATACGCCGCACCCTTCACGATGCGGATCGCTGTCGTCCAGACGGCGTGTGCGCTCGCGCTACTCGCCGCGGCGGGTATCGTCGCGCTTCTCTCAGCCGACGCGATCGCGCAAAGCGTCGCGGCCGGCGCGGCACTCGTCGCCGCCGTCGTGCTGTTGGCCGCGGTCATCGGCTCGATGTTGCACCTCGCGGCGCTGCGGATGCTGCCCCGCTTCCCCGTTCGCGACGGGGGCGGTCCCGCGCGGCCCTCGGCTGCCGTCCTGGAACGGATCGAGCGGCACAGGAGCGATCACGGGGAGACGCCCCCTGAGCCACGCTGAGACGCAAAGAGAGAGGGAGCGGGCCAACGGAGGCCCGCTCCCTCTCTCGTCGGCTCAGACGGGCGCTCGACGCCCACGCTCGGCACCATGCACTCAACGACACGCACTTGAACCAAGGTGGACACCCGTGATTGAGCGAAAATCAGGCTGATCAGGCGGTGAAACGACGAACGCCCGAAGCATTCGCTCCGGGCGCCGTTGAATCCACCTGTTAGGATGAGAGATGGAGTGTCGCATCTTGCGACCTCACCGTCCGGCCAGACGGTCCACTTCACAACCTGAGGAAGACTGAGATTACTTCTAAAGCAAATACCAGCGTACGTGCTAATTCAGTTTCTCGCAAACTAGAGAACCTGGATAACCCCCCAGTTCTTCCTCGGCATCAGTCGAAGAAGGAGGGGGTCATGAACGCACAAGACGTCATGGCGTTGGTGACGATGTTCGCCACGCTCGTCAGCGCTCACGCTGCACTCAGTACCCGCAGCAAGCGGTAAGCGCGCGTAGCGCCCCCCTTGTGGGGGGCTCTACCGCCCACCCTTGCTTCCGACCCGCAGGGGGCACGAAATCTATCGCGCTTCTGCCCGACACGAGAGAGGGACCGGCCAACAGGCTCGGTCCCTCTCTCACCCCCTCGGACGGACGCTCAGCGCCCCAGCTCGGAGCGTTGCACGCGCGCCGCGGCCGACCTTGCCGGCTTCACCTTCGTCGCGGTCGCGGGCGAGCCCTTGACGGCCTCCGTGGCCGGCTTGGCGTTACCGACGTCGGCGTGCACCTTCGCGGCCACGGCCTCCTTCTCGATGCCCTTGCCTTCGAGCTTGTTCGCGTCGTTCTTGCGACGCTCCGCGGAGTCGTACTTGGGGCCGGCCTCGGCTCGTGCGGACTCGGCCGCGCGCTCGTGGCTCTGGGCCTCCTCGCGCGCCTGAATGCGCTCCTCGGAGCCCTCAGGGGCGTTCTCCGCGCGCTCATCGGCCCGGTCGGCCTGACGGTCGGCGCGGTCGGCTTCGCGCATCAGCAGCGCCGCCTCTGCCTCCTCGGAGCGCGATCGCTGACGCTCCGTCTCGGAAGTGATGCGGAGGAGTTCTGCGTCGACCGCGGCCTGTGTTGCGGGGTAGTCGCCCGCGGACTCCGACAGGTCGATGCCGTGCCGTTTGCGCAGCTCGGCCCGGGTAGTTTCTGCCAGCGTCGCGGCTTCGTTCGCTCGCGTCAGCTCCGCTGAGCGTTCCGCCTCGTCGGGACCGAATGTGGCGCCGTAACGATGGTCGCGCACGTCGCGCTCGGCCACGGCGACCTGGTGGAGCAACCGAGCGGTGTCGGCCTCGGCCGTGGCGTCCGTCGTCTGGGGCGCTACGGCCATGTCGGGACCGGTAGCGCTCTCCACCTGGCGGCGCTGAACCTCGGCGTCGACGGCCGCTTGCACCGCCTGGGGGTCGCCGCCGGCCTGGACGACGTCGACGCCGTAGCGAGTGCGCAGCTCGTCGCGCATGTGCGCCTCGGCGCGCACGGCCTCGGGGTCTTCGTTGCCCCACGCGCGCGCCGTGGCGAGCGTCGTGCCGATCTGCTCGGGGGTCGCGCGCTCCCACCAGTCGTTCCGGTAGACGCTGCTGAGCTCAACGCGCGCCGACTGCCGTTCGGCGGCGAACCGGGACGCCAGCTCGCGGGCTTGCTGCTGGCTCTCCGCTTGCGCTCGTCGAGCTGCTTCCTCGCGCTGTCGGGCGAGGATTTCGCCCACGCGGCCGGCGGCGGTCACCGCGACGCGGAGCTGCCCCTCGAACGCTTCGGAAATGCCGTCGCTCTCATCGGCCATGGCGTGCTCCTCTCATCGTTCCGGGCCTCGGTCAGGCCGCGGGGTTGTGGGCGTGCGGGGTCGGGTCGGTTCGATCGTCGAGGGGAGCGGCGAGGTCGTTCCCTTGCGACGGTTCTCCTCGGCCCGGTTCATCTTGTTCAACGCCTCGCGCGTGGCCTCGTCGATCACCGAGGACATGTCGATGCGGCGCGGTTCGGTCTTCGTGGCCGTGGGCGCGGTGGCCGTCGTCGACGTCGCCGGCAGGGCGGCACGAACGCGGACCAGCCGTGTTCGAACATCGGTGGCGATCGCTTCCGCGTGCCGCGCCTGTTGCGCCGCCTTGGCGGCGTCATAGACCGCCTGGGTGAGGTTCATGAGCTGGCGCAGCATCGCCGCTTGCGCCGCGGTTCCCTGACCACCCCGGATGGCGCTCGCGAGGAGCATCGCCGCACCGCCGGCCGACACCCGCCCCGCCTTCTGGGGCTTTGCCTGGCCGCGGTAGGTCTGCGCCGACTTTGCCAGCTCGTCGGATGCCGCGGCGAGGTCGCCGGGTACTTCCTCGACGGCATTGGACCAGGCCGCGAATGCGCCCGACGTCTGCCGTGCGACGCGCGCCCATGTGTCGCGGTCGTCGAGCGGAACAGAGCGCAGCGTCTCGCGCAGCTCGCCCAGCTCGGCGGTGTACCGATCCCACAGCTCGGGGTCGGGCTCGGTCGTCTCCCGTCCCGGTGCGACGGGTCGTTGGTTGCGCTTGGCCGCGTTCCACTCGGCCGCGGCGTCCATCGCGCCGGTCGCGCTGTCGGGCCACTCGGCGCGCAGTCGCGGCAGGGTGAGGTCGCGGCCCATGTGACCGCCGCCGTACCAAATGGGACGCTCGCCGGCCGCGGGCTTCGCGGCCACCGAGTAGCCGGTGATGACGTCGGTCTGACCGTCCGCGTAGCGGGGTCGGACGACGACACCGGAGCGGCGCAGACGGCGCACGAACTCGGCTTCGTTCTCGCTCGCGCTCGCGCACGCGCGCACCTTCCGGGCGAGGTCGTTGCGCGGTGCGTTGAGACGAATCTCGGCGGTAATCCGCGTCTGACGTTCGCGCGGGTCGAGCTGGTGCCACGGCATGACGTCGCCGCCGATCTTCTCGGCGTGCGCTTCGTACTTCCGCTGTGCGAACAGCGCGGAACGCTCCTCAACCTTGGCCTGTTCGGCGGGGCTGAAACCGCGCGTCGCGCGCTCGCCCTTGGTCGACTCCAACAGCTCTAGGCCGTGCTTTACTTCGAGCGCTCGTGCGGCGTTCTGCGCACGCACGTAGTCGAGGTGAGTCGATGCCTTCGTGCCGTCCTCGCGCACGAGGTTCACAGCGATGTGCACGTGGTCGTTACCGGACTTCGACAGGCCGTGACGGACGGCGACCCAACGGCACGGTGCCTTGGTGCCGTCGTTGTCGTCCAACCCCATCGCGGCCACAAAGTCGGTGGCAATCGCGTTCCACTCGGCGTCGGTCTTGATGCCCTCCTCGGCGCGCAGCGAGAGGGATGCGTGCCAGACGTGCCCGCCCTTCACATCGACCCCGAGCTGCTTGTGAGGACGGTCCAGGTGACGCGCGATCGCCAGGCCGCTCTCGCGGCTCAGCTCGGCATCGTCGTACCACGCCATGAGCGCATCGTCACCCGCGACAAGGTGCGGCTCCGTGTGCTCGTTGTGACGACCGCCGCCGACGAGATACGTCACGAGGCCCGACATGCGATCGCCGCGCGTGATGTTCGGCATCACGTCAAGCTCAACTCGTCGGTCAGCTCGTCGATCCGCATCGCTGTCTTGCGCACCGCAGCGAGCGTCGCGAACGTCTCGGGGCGCAGCTCGCGCGTGGCGTTGGTGGCCTTCGCGATCTGATTGACGTTGTTCGAGATAGCGGCGAGAAGACGGTGCAGCTCGTACAGCTTCGTGATCATTGCGCGCCGCTCGGAGGCCGTCTCGCCGGCATCCTGCGCAAGCGCGCTCTCCACGAGAAGGCGCGGGATTGTCACGCCCTGCGCGAGGGCCAGGCGCAACAGCACGCCCTCCTCCTCGGGGCTGGCTCTCACGACGTGACGCGCCACGCGACCGCCGGCCACATTCGGGCGGCGACGACGCTCGGACGGGCGAGGCGTAGGCATCTCCTCAGACATGCTCACCCTCCCTTCGGCCCAGCGCAGCGACCCCGCCCCTGCGGGGACCGCACACATCAAGTGTGCCGCACCTTTCGACGCAAGTCGAGAGGTCAAGTCCGGTTAGGGCACCTAACTGTATAGCTTGCTCCGTCCGGGACTCGATTCGAGGTCGCTCACGGCGACAGCCGGGAGTGGTCGCGGCTTCGCCGCGACGGTCCTGCTGCAAGCGCGAGGAACCTCGCGCGGACGGCGCCGCATCCGTAGGCTGCTCGCATGGCTAAGGAACTCTCCCCCCAGGAAGCAATCGAGCGCGCACAGCGCGCCCTCGACGATCGACTGACGTCGGTTCGCGAGCTGGCCGAATCGCGGCAAAAGCTCGCGGACGTGCGCGAAGCATCCGCCGCGCGGATCGCTTACGTTGAGCGCGAGGAGCGCGAGAAGGTCGCCGCTGCCGAGCGTGACGACGCACGCGCCTACAGCGCGACGATCGACGCCGGATGGACCCCCGCCGAGCTGCGCAAGATCGGTTTTGCGGAGGCGGGTCAGAAGCGCGCACCGCGTAAGCGTCAGGCGCGCAAGTCGACGTCGAGTGAGGCCGCGGCGACGCCGCCGGCCGACGCCGCCGACAACGGCGGCGAGGGACAGTCCTACGGCGGCTGACGTATCCCCCTGACCACCTGTGGACGGCCCGAGCTACCTACGGGCTCCACCCGCCCACAGGTGGACAGCGGGACCCTAGTTATCCGACCGCTACGCGGCCTCGTTAGGAGGACTCCCCCTCCCCCTAATGCCCGGGATTGTGTCACAGCCCAACACCCCGTCAAGGGCGCTTCGCGTCACTCCGTGATGCGGCAAGCCGCACCCTTGACGGGGTGTCGCGCTGTGAAGGGCGGCATCTATCAGGGGGACGGGGAAAGAGTGGCGATGAGATACAGGACGTGCCTACTTTGACGCCGTCCGCGTCTTTGCGTGGCGACGTCGGTAGTGCGCGCTGAGCTGTATCTCGCTGTTGACTTCGAGGGTCCGGGCGAGGCGACGAATGATGCTGCGGTGGGTCTGATCCCTGCTCGTGTAGGCGTAGGCGCGAGCCCCCCAAACGAGCGAGATTGCCACAAAGTAGAGCAACGAATCAGCGGGGATTGCCGCCGTCGCTTCGGGTAGCCGGTACGGCAGCGAACCGCTATCCCGGTCAGCCTCTTTGTAGTACAGATCCGAGACGGCAAGAGACGCGTGACTGTAGGACGACATGACGCGGTAGTAGATATAGGCATCCACGCCGGCTGGCGTCAGATCGAGACAGATATCGCGGAACTGCCGTGCGTTGTCATTGCTCGCCAGGTCGTCGCGCGCTTCGACGTCGGCAATCTCACCCGCCGACTCGCGGAACGTGGGCGACTCCGCCTTCTCGGCCTCTCTCGCGAACGCTCGACGGGTACGCACATGCTCGCTGATGATCGCGCGCACCCCGTGCTGCTCCTGACTCTGCACGACCCACACAGCACTCAGGGCGCACTCGTACATCTGACGCACGAGAGGCAGGGCGGCATTGGTCATTCCGTTGTCGAGGAGTAGCACGACCGCTTTCGCGGTCTCGTGCAGGTGTCGTGCCCAGCCATGAACGATCGCCACTCGTGCAACATCTTCGGACGTGAACGGACGATCGCGCCGCGCGGCGGGCTGGTGCAGCAAGTCGGCGTCGCCGTGCTCTCGCCACGCATCCTGGAGCTCGTCGATAACGTCGCGCAGCTCGGCGTCGCTGAGCTTCATCGAGACGCCGCCGGCTCCTGTGCGCCAACGGGCCGGCTGAGGTCGGCGTAAGCGCGCGAGGCGGTCGACTTATCGACGCCGAGCACGCGCCCAATGTGCGCGAAACTCAGGCCCTCGTCATCGCGCATCCGGCGTAGCTGAGTGAGCTGGTCGGCGCTCAGCTTCGAGGGTCGACCGATTGCCTTGCCCTGCGCGCGGGCGTGGTCCATGCCACGCTGCGTGTTCTCCCGAATCGTGTCGACGCGCAGCTCTGCGAACACGGCGACGATCCCGAACAGGGCACGGCCCATCGGGGTTGTCGTGTCGATCTGCGGTTCTGTCAGGGAGCGAATGTCGATGCCGCGTTCGCGCAGCTCGTTCAACGTGTCAAGAATGATCCGCTCACTTCCGCCGAGACGGTCAAGGCGGCGCACCAACAGGGTGTCACCCTCACGGAGGTAGTCGAGGCACGCCACCCACTGCGGGCGCGCAGCGATGCGACTGGACTCGCCATGGTCCACGAACACACGAGTAGCGCCGGCCGCGCGCAGCTCGGCCTCCTGCGCATCCGGGTTCTGCTCCCGGCGCGAGACGCGCGCGTACCCGATCACGTTCGTCACGCTGTCGCCTCCGCTTCGATGCGGTCGGCCACCTCGTCAAACAGGGCATCGTCGATGAGGCCCTGACGTAGCGCGTGTTCCACATCCGCGAACGATCCCGGTGGGTCAACTAGTAGGTCATCCAACTCGTCGGCCGGCCTTGCCTGGGGTGCGTAGTTCCATCGCACCAATTCGTCGACGAGCTGGGCGCGGTCGACGGCGCCGGCAGCGTAACTCTGCAAAAGGTCGTCCAGCGTCATCTCTCGAGCCCTCCTGTCGGGAACCGGTCGGACATATACCCCGGGCCGCTGCGACGCGCCTGGGGCGGCTGCTGGCCGCTCTGGCCGGCGCCCCGGGTCGCCTCATTCGGGGACCGCTGGTAGCTGCCGCCGATGACGGCTCGGACGTCTGCGAGAGGGTCGGCCGCGGGGGCCGGCATCTCGACGCTGATCGCGTGGAAGATCGGCACGAGCGACGTCGGATCGGGAGCGTGCTTGTCGAGGTCGGGCCGGCTCATGGCCGATCCCTGGTTCCACTGCTCGGGCGTCACCCGGTCGAACTCGAACCGAAACGGCGAGCCCGCGGCCACATCGTGCATGAACTGCTTCGAGGTGCGACCGTTGCCCTCGCGGAACGGGTGCGCCTGGTTCACATACGCGAACACGGTGGCGCTGGTGGCAATGAAGTCACTACGGCTGATCGAGGCCCAGTCCGTCGACGTCGCGACCTGGTGCACCTCGGACAGGTAGCGGTCCACCTCGCCGTTGTCGACGCGACCAAACTCCCGTCCCGGACCCTTCGACATGTTCACGGTGCGGTACTCCCCCGCCCACTCGTAGACGTCTTGGAACAGGTACCGGTGAATCGCCTTCAAGTGCTCCGCGTCGAACGTCTTCGGGATATCGACCATCCCCGCTTCCAGCTCGAAACCGCGGCGAGCTGTCTGCCCGTACTCGCGGTCTTTCAGCTCGAAGAAGTCGCGCTCATCGAACTTGTTGCGCAGCGTCCCGTTGCCGAGCTGCGGGCTATACGTCTCGGGGTAGAAGTACGACTCCCAGGTGTCAAAACCCTCGGGCACGTCAGGCTGCGCCGACGATGCCGGCGGCTCGTCGAGACGCCTCGGCCGCGCGGTGAGCTGCTGCCGCCGAACGTCGGTCGTACTCGGCCGCGTCGATCGCGCCGCGCGCGTAGTCGGTCAGGTTCTCGACGTCCTCACGCGTGGGCTCCCAGCCCTCGTGCCAGCCGGCGGCGAGCGACTGCACCACGGCGGAACGCTGCTTGTCGTTGAGCTGGGCGAACAGCTCCGGGTACTGCTGCTCGATCTTCATCTGCGACTCGGCCACGGTGGCTCCCCTCGGTCCTCACCAATTCTATCGAATGATGCAAAAGGGCTCTACTCAATTTCGCATCAATTCGGATTTTGCAACGGGTTTTTGCATCGCGCCGATCCGCGACATTCCGGCACCTCTGTGAATTGCAGCGATAGATGTCGCGGTTGTCGCGTCGTTCAGTGTCCGATGAGGAGGGCTTCCTGGGCGGCGTCGACGGCCTCGGGCGTGAGGTGGGTGTGCCCGTTGATGTCAAGAACACGTCGGATCTGAGTGACGAGGCGATCGGCGAGGCGGAAGTTCCCGTTCGTGGCGCGCACGATCGCGGCGAGGGCGGCGGTGTGAGCGAGCCCTGAATCACCGGGGTCTGGTGCGGGGAGGCGTTGTGTGACGACGGCGGTGAGTTCGTCACTGCGGAGAGGACGGTATTCGTGGGCGAAGCCGATGCGGCTGTAGAGCTGGGGGTAGCGCGCGAGGCGTTTTTCAATGCCGGGCATGCCGATGAGGATGACGCCCATGTGGTGGCGGTCGTAGAAATCGCGGACTTGTTCGAGGCCGACGGTTTTGAGCCGATCGGCTTCGTCGATGATAAGCAGTTCTGTGTTCCCGCTGTGTTGGGATTCGGGATGGACGTAGGGGTCGACGTGACCGTACCGGGCATAATCAATGGCCCACGAGACTTGTTGGCACGCGCGGGGCAGGCCCTGGTCGATCTGCTTGATGGTGGCGGCGACGGTGGGGGTGAAGAACGCCGTTCGACTCTGCTGGACGCCCTCGGGGACGGGAGGGAGCAGGCCACCGTTTCGGGCGAGCGGGTACCACTGTTCCCAGTCGTCGGTGCCGGCGTAGTGGCGGGCGGAGAGAGTCTTGCCGACGCCGGGCGGACCGTAGCAGAGGCCGATGTAGCGGTGTGAGCGTACGGTGTCGGCGAACTCCACGAATCGTCGGTGCTCTCGGGTGCTGACGAACGCGGGGCGGGTGTCGGTGTGTGGTGGGGGCGCCTGGGTGAATTCGTCGAAGGTGCCGTTGAGGAACCGTCGCCCGTCGTCGTCCGTGCCGACGAGGACGGACACCGGCTTTCCGACGGTCGGTTCAGTCGCTGGCATAGGTCCTCAACCCGTGTCTCTTCGATTGCGGGGCTGGCGCGTCGGGCTCGGAGGGAGAGTGAGGCGCGGCCGCGGGTCGGTGCCGAGTGTCTTCCGGCAGTGAGCTGGCGACGTTGCTGAGGGAGCGAAGTTGTTGCTTCAGCGCCCGACGCCGGGTGTTCCTCGCGCTCTGCAGGTCGGCGAACGTGATCGTTTCGGAGGAGCGTTCAGGGGCGATCGCGCGGCATAGGAATGCGTTGTCGTGAAACAGTCGGATCTCGCCGAGGTCGCGGGGGTCGTACCGGACGGTGACGTCTTCACCGACGTAGGCGGCGAGGACGGGCGAGACGTATCGGGTGGAGGCGAACCGGATGCCGTCGCGCTGCACTCGTCTGGTGGCGGTGGCGGTCAGCAACAGCGCGTCGAGGTCTTCCGAGTGTGCGGGCATACGCGGGATGAAGCTCCCGCTGCGCCAACGCGCGTGCGGTGCCGTCCCGGTCGCGGAGTGCGGGCGCTCGTTGTACTCGTCGACGATGAACCGCTCGAGGACGTCGTCGAGCTGGTGCAGGGTCAACATGGGGGCGCTGGTGGGTGTGCCGCCGGTGCCGTGCGGGATGAAGCCAGGTAGGTGCGGGAGCAATTCGGTCGTGATGGTGCGGTAGAACCGCTCGATCTTGCCGCGTCCTTGCGGAACGCCGACCCGCGAGTGAATGAGGCGCACGTGCAGATCCAGACATACCTGTTCGATGCGAGCAGAGGTGAAATCCGACCCGTGATCGCTGTAGAGAACATCGGGGAGCCCCGACACCACCCACGAGGCATGTCGTTTCCGGCTCGCGGCCTGGTGAAACGCCAGTGCGGAGCGCTCGGACGTGGGCGCCGAAACCGCTAAGGCGTATCCGGCGACGGCACGGGAGTAGTCATCGAGCACGATCGTCAGCCAGGGGCGCACAGACGTCTGCTTGTCGTCGAGGATCATCACGTCCAGCAGCGTGTGGTCCATCTGCCACTGCTCATTCGGGGCGGTTGTCGTACGCCGGTAGACGAGCTCGAATTTGTCGCGATAGGCGGCGTCACCGCCCTCAGCGAGAGCTGTCAGGCCCGGGTCGATAGCGTGCACGATTTGGCGAACGGTCGTGTACCCGGGAGCTGGCAAACCTCGATCGCGCGCGATATCGCCGACGCGCCGATGGATGTACGCAATGGTGGGAGCCGGCCGGCGCACGGCCAGCGCCTCGATCGCCGTGACCAGTTCCGTGGGGATACGGGAGGCACCTTTATCTCGGCGAGGCGGTCTTGCGAGCTGCCCCGCACCGATGCGAGCGGCCCATCGTTGCAAGGTTCGCACCGTGACGCCGGAGTGCTCCGCGATCCGCGTCCACGGCACACCGTCGAGGTGTTGGCGCACAAGCTCGGCTTTCTGCCGGTCGCTGAGGTGCGCCATGATCCCTCGTCAGGCCCGCTCGACGTGATCGGCCAGGTGCCGGTAGATCGTGGGCCGGGATACCCCGAAGGTGTCGGCGATCTCTTGCACGGTGTGCGCACCCTCGTCGTACATCGCGCGGGCCTGTCGAATCTTCGTCGGCGTCATCTTGAACTTTGGGCCGCCCTTACGCCCCCGAGCTCGCGCCGCCGCCAGGCCATCATGCGTCCGTTCCACAATCAGGTCGTGCTCGAACTCGGCGATCGCGGCGAGCATATGGAAGAACAACCTCCCGCCCGGTGTGGTCGTATCGATGCCCTGGGACAGCGCTCGAAAGCCCACCCCACGTTGCTGCAGTTCGTCGGCGATCTGCTTGAGATTGCGTACGGATCGGCCAAGCCGGTCGAGCTTCGTCACGACGAGCGAGTCCCCCTCCCGCAGGTAACCGAGAGCATCGGTCAGCGCGGGTCGCTTCGCCAGGGCGCCAGAGGCGTGCTCGACGAAGATCTTGTCGCAGCCGGCCGCTTCGAGCGCGTCGGTCTGACCGTCGGGGTTCTGCTCGCGCGTCGAGACGCGGGCGTATCCGATCGTGGCCATGCCCTCAGAGTAACGCGAACGCCGCGTCCGTTACATAGTCTGCGGACACGGGTTATGAGACACGACTCGCGGACGTCGCTCGGTGTGAATTTGGTCGATCCGTGTCGGCAGTTTGCGTGGGCAACGTGTCGCTCCCGGGCCGGTGGGCTGTTCGGAATCAGCACTGAGGCTCTGCCGACTTCGTATGGCAATGCTGGGTCCTACGCGTGACGATCGGGCTGGCTTGCTTCGGGTTGTACGGTCCAGCTCGGCGCGTGGTCAGTACCGATGGACTCATCGTTTTCCGCGTCGGTGCTCGTTACCTGGACGGTTCCGGCGGCGTGGTGCACCGGTGCGTATACGGTGTACAGGCGTAGCGGTTGATTGCCCGTATTGCGGACGTCGTGCCACGTTCCGGCAGGTACTTGAATTGCCCACCCATCTGAGACGGCCTGTTCGAAGTCGAGTTGGTCCTTGGCGCTGCCCATGACGGCTTGGCCTTGACCGGCGTCCACGCGCAGGAACTGGTCCGTATCCGGGTGGCATTCCAGGCCGACGGACTCGCCAACCGGGATGGTCATCAGCGTGACTTGCAGATATTTCCCGGTCCAGGCGACAGTGCGGTAGTTCTCGTTCGCTTGGGTCGCCGCCTCGATGTCGAAGGCGTGCGGGCGCGGGCCGATGTCTGTTGTATCCATGGTTGTTCTTCCTTTGTCGAGTGCCGAGGTGGAGCGATGGTGACTGATTGAAGGCAGTACATCCCGGTGGTGGCGATATGTGGGGCTTCCGCGATGCGGCTTAGATGAGGCCGGTTGTGCCGAGGAGGGTGCCGACGGCGAAGGTGGCGATCAGGGCCAAGGCCCCGCCGGCGACGACCCTGAGGGTTGCCGTCAGTGGGCGGCTGCCGCCGAGGAGGGCACCGATCGCACCGGTCCCGGCGAGGGCGATGAGTACGACGACGAAGGTCACCGGCACGCGGATGGTGTCGGGGGTCAGCAGGATGGCGAGTAGAGGAAGTATTCCTCCGATGAGGAAGGCTAGGGCCGAAGCGCCCGCTGCGTGCCAGGGGCTGACGACGTCAGCCTCATCGATGTTGAGTTCCATCGACAGGTGCGCTTTGAGGGCGTCCTTGGCCGTGAGCTCGAGGGCGACTTGCTGCGCGGTGTGTGGCGACAGCCCTCGGGCCTCGTAGAGCGCAGAGAGTTCGGCGAGTTCGCCTTCGGGATCGTCCCGCAGTTCGGTCCTTTCCTTCTCGATCAGGGCACGTTGGCTGTCGCTTTGGCTACTCACGGAGACGTACTCGCCTAGCGCCATCGAGATCGCACCGCCGACGAGAGCGGCAGACCCGGCGGCGACTATCGCGGCGGTGGAGGAACCTGCGCCGGCAACACCGACCACGATGGCGGCAACGGAAACGATTCCGTCGTTCGCGCCGAGCACCCCGGCGCGCAGCCAGTTCAGCCGGCCGGCCAGGCTTCCCGAGTGCGGCTCATCGCGCGGGACTGCGGACTCTGTCGGTGCGTGTGTCATCAGTTTTCCATGTCCCCTGACCACACGGCTGTCGCGCCGCTGTGGCCGATCAGGATGGCTTGCACTGTCGTGCCGCCGGATACCACAAGGGCGAGCACCAGGAGGGTCGCGGGGATCCATCGCATTCTTCCCTTCACCTCCGGTCGCGGCGCGACTGCGGAATCTGGCGCACGAACCGCGGCGGCCTGGGCACGCTTTTCACGGATGTTCCACCAGAGGAGTGCCGCGGCGATGAGCACGAGACCACCGACCCAGGGCAAGAGACCGTCGGCCAGTTCGGCGTGAGTTTCGATCAGCGCGTTCTCCCCGACGCGCGCTTCCAACTTTTCACCGGATTGGGTGGATAGCGGCACGAGGGCAAGTGCGAGGAGGCAGATACCCAGCGTGAGATAGCCGGCCCATCGGCGAAAACGCGGCCACGCAGCGGTGAGAATGACGAGCACGGCTGCCAGCGGGACGATGACTTCCGTGGCGTGTACGACGAGGGGATGCAGCGGGAGGCCGAAGAACGTGTCAAACATTTTGCTCCTAGGGAGGGTGGGCGACGGTTCGCTGTCCTCGCGGGTAATGCTAAGCCGCGAACCCTCGAGCCACCACGGAGGGTAGCCTGCGCTTTGGTGGGAATGGCGGCCGGATCTACCAACGTCCGGAGACCTCCTTTCCCCGCAGATGGCCAAGACTTTCGGTTTGGGTAGTTGAGGTTTCCCCGAACGGTGGTTGCCGGCGATGGCGCTTGTTCGCCGCACGAACGACGGGTCTTGCGTGTTAGGTCACGGCTGACAGAATCGCCGCAGACGCTGTTGACCTCAGTTCACCCTGCGGATGTGGCCGCCGCTAGGGGCGAAGGTCCCGCGCGAACCAGGCGCACAGTCATGGCGATCGTTGTCGCACCGCTTTCTGGTGCAGCACCGGTCATGCACGGGTGGGCTGGGCCCGCTCGAGGCACTGGCGCTTCCTCGGAAATCAAAGGCGAGTCCTATGAAGTTGCTGTGGGCGGACCATTCTTAGAGCTGTCTCAGCGGCCGGGTCGGACGATTCAGATATGACCAGCCTTGCCACTAGACCCACCCGCTCGACGCCTCGCGTCGCGTCGCACGCAACACGGCCCGTGCTGTGGCGGATGGGCGCGACCACTGTCATCTGGTTGACGAGTCTGTTCGTCGTGGCGTTGTGGGTCGCGGGCGGTGGTGTAACGAGTGTCTTCGCCGTTAGCGGAGAGACATTGACGACGCTGGGCCGGCTGGCCGGCCTGGTTTCTGCAAACCTGCTGCTGTACCAGGTGCTACTGATGGCGCGGGTCCCCATTTTTGAGCGCGGTTTCGGACGTGAGGCGATCACGCGGATGCACCGGTTCGTCGGCTTTTGGTCGTTCTGGCTCCTCGCCGCACACATCGTGCTGCTTGTGGCCGCGTACTCGGTTGCCGCGAATGTGAATCCCCTCGCCCAGTTGTGGGACTTCGTGTGGAACTACCCGGGGATGTTGCTGGCAACGGCAGGCACGCTGGCGATCCTCATGGTGGTGGTGACCTCGATTCGACGCGCCCGCCGCCGCCTCCGCTACGAGTCCTGGCACCTGCTCCACCTGTACGCGTACCTCGGTGTCGGCCTGGCACTTCCGCACCAGCTGTGGACGGGGGCAGACTTTCTCTCCACGCCGGTGGCGACCGCGTACTGGTGGGCGCTGTGGGCGGCAGCTGCAGCATCTGTCCTGGTGTATCGGGTCGGCGTACCGCTGTTTCGATCGTGGCGGCACGGGATCCGTGTCAGCGGTGTCGACCTTGACGGTGCACGCGGAGTGACCGTACGCATGTCCGGCCGGGCGATGAACCGGCTGGGTGCGCGTGCCGGGCAGTTCTTCATCTGGCGCTTCCTCGACGGCCCCGGGTGGACACGCGGTCACCCGTTCTCACTCTCCAGCGCGCCGACCGGGGACCGGCTGTCGATTTCGGCGCGGTTCGCGGGGGATGGCACCCACCGACTGGCCACACTGCACCCCGGAACGCGTGTCCTCATCGAAGGACCCTACGGTCATATGACCGGTGCGTTGCGGACCGGATCGAAGCTGCTGTTGTTCGGTGCGGGAGCCGGTGTCGCCCCACTCGTCTCTCTCCTGGAGGCGGAAACGTTCCAGCCCGGCGACGCGACTCTCATCACTCGGGACTCGGATCCGGCCGACGGTCTCCGGCAGTCCGTTATCAGAGACCTGGTCGCTCACCGCGGGCTTCGACACGTCCCGTTGCCCGGGCCGCGCTCCACAGGCAGCTCACCCTGGATGCCCGCAACCCACTCTGCATGGCAGGGACCGGACCTCATCCGGCACCTGGCCCCCGACATCACGTCGTACGACGCGTACCTCTGCGGGCCCATTCCCTGGATGGCCGACCTTGAACGCGACCTCCGGCACGCCGGGCTCGCGCCCGAACGCATCCACTCCGAAGCGTTCACGATCTGACACGGAGGACCCCATGAAGAAGATCATCTACGCGCTCCTCACCACGCTCACCGGGCTGGTGCTGCTCTTCAGCTACCGGACATCTCTGGACGCCATCCCACCGACCGCGACTGAACCCGCCGTCAGCGGATCCACGACTACCGGGACCACCGCCAGCGGTGGAACTACCGGGGGCGATGCCAATCTCAACGGCAGTGCTTCCTCACCCCCGAGCCCGTCTCCGACGGCCGCGTCGTCGCTCGCTGATGGCACGTACACGGGCGATTCAACGGGCACGCGATACGGGCCCGTGCAGGTGCAGGTCACCGTCGCGGGGGGTCAGATTAGTGATGTGCAGGTGGTGGACTACCCGGACGGCAACGGTCGTGACCGTCAGATAAATCAGAACGCGATCCCGCAGCTTGTCAGCGAAACGGTGCGAGCGCAGAGCGCGCAGATCGACATGGTGTCAGGTGCGACGTACACCAGTCGCGGCTACGTGACCTCTCTGCAAAGCGCGCTCGACCAGGCGCAGAGCTGATGCGCGCCATCATCCCTCCCCGCCACGTGTGGGTCGAAGAGATCATGGGGATACCGATCAGCGTCCACGTCCGCTCCCGCGGCCCGCAACCGGCCACCGGCACCCGGCGTGCCGTGGACGCGTGCTTCAGCGAGCTCCGCGACATCGACCGTGTCTTCTCCACCTATCGGGACGACTCCGATATCAATCGGATCCGCAGGGGCGAGCTGACCATCAAGGACGCGGACCCCAGGGTTTCGCGAGTCGCCGAGCTGTGCTGTGAGGCCGAGCGCGAGACGAATGGGTTGTTCTCGGCCGACTGGCAGGGCTGGTTCGACCCGACCGGCCTAGTCAAAGGGTGGGCGGTGGAAATAGTTGCGCGCACACATCTCGCGTCGTTGGTCCCGCAGGACATCGCTGTTGGCATCAACGCGGGCGGCGACATGCAATTGTTCACCGCCCCCGACACCGACTGGCGCTGGAATGTCGCGATCGCGGACCCGTGCCACCCGGGTGAGGTAGCGGCGACCATCACTATTGAGAACGGGGCTGTCGCCACCTCAGGAGTCGCGGAACGCGGTCGGCACATCGTCGACCCGCGAACAGGCAATCCCGCAGTCACGGTAGCAAGCGCAACCGTTGTAGCCGATGGTCTCGCCCAGGCGGATCTCTGGGCGACGGCGGCGGTGGTCGCCGGCTACGCGGACCGGTCGTGGATTTCCCGCGCAGAGACTCGCACAGGCCTCATCATCGCGGCGGACGGGCGAACCTCACGTTGGCTCGGGAGAACGTGCGTTGACACGGTTGCCGTGTGATCAGGCCGCAGGCAATCGCACCAAGAAGGTCGTCCCTCTATCGGAAGTTGCTTCCACCTCGATGGACCCGCCCGCCCTGACGGCGATGTCGCGCACGAGGGAAAGGCCGAGCCCGAACCCACGCCTGCGGCCGCTGTCCGCCGAGCGGGCGAAACGGTCGAACACCCGGTCGACTGCGATCCCGGAAATGCCGCCACCTTCGTCGGCGACCCGGATGAGCGCGAACGACTCCGCGCTTCTGACGGTGATGCGAACGATTCCATCCTCGGGGGAGTGTTGGACGGCGTTGTCGACGAGAGCGACTATCGCCCTCATCAGCGTGACCGGCGGCACCCGCACCGCCACATCCTGGTCGGCATCGACGATCAGGGTCACGGATGCCTGATCGGCAAGCGCCTGCAGGGATGCGGCGGCAGCCTCCGCGGCGACAGACACGAGCGCCGGACCTGCTGCGGCGGGTGTGTTCTGCTCTGCCGATATCAAGAGGTCGTTGAGCACGTCGTTCATCATGGTCGCATCCCGACGCAAAGCCGCGAGGTTGTCCTCGATCGGCTCACCTCGCGCATGTCGACGCTGCAGGACCTGTATTCGGCTGGTCAGGGTGGTGAGTGGGGTGCGCAGCTCATGGCTGGCGTCTGCAACGAAATCTTGCTGAAGGCGGAGGGCATCACTGAGAGGTTGCACAGATCGCCGCGCTGCGAGCCACGCGACGACCGCTAAGAGCAGCACACCGACGACCCCGAGGAGGATCACAGCCGGCAATACCTTATCGATGTCGACGACGAAGTCGTCGCCAGAATGATCACCGCCTACCCCCGGGCCGTGTTCTGCCCCCTCCCGGCGAGAGGTGAGCAGGATCACCAGAACGAGGAGGCCCACACCTGCGGCGATGATGAGTGCCGACGCGACTCCTACGTACAGGCCCACGGCGCGGGACGCGCGGCGAACATAGAGGAAGTCGTTGCTCATGACGGACTCCCGGCCCGGTATCCGCGGGAACGAACGGTCTCGATCATGTCGGGAGTGGACTTACGCCGCACGTAGTGCACGTAGGTGTCGACTGAGCTCGTTGTCTCGCCATCAGGAAAGACCGCGCGGACGATCTCTTCACGACTGAACACGTGGTCGGGACTGCTGGTGAGGAGTGCGAGCAGAGCAGATTCAGTCGCCGTGAGCGAGATCCGGAAGCCGGACGGGTCGTAGAGCGCCTGCGACTCCGGGGTGAAAACCCAGTCCCCGATGCCACGCCGTTCGCCGTCTGCGCGGAATGCGCGGCGCAGGGCACGTAGCCGCGCGAGCAACTCGCCATAGTCGAACGGCTTCACCAAGTAGTCATTGGCGCCGCCATCCAACCCGGATACTCGATCGTCGATTGTTCCGAGCGCGGTCAGCATGAGAATCGGAGTTGTGATCCGGGCAGCACGGACTGACCGGATGAATGCCACGCCGTCCATCCCCGGCAGTCGACGATCCACCACCATCACGTCGTATGGACGGCCGAGCGCCTTTCGAACACCCGACTCCCCGTCCGTCGCGAGATCGACGGTATACGCGTCGGACAGCATCTCCACGGTAAGAGCGGCGATCTCTGCGTCGTCCTCGACGTAGAGAAGTGAACCCCTCTCGGTGCCCGGAGTGCGGTCCATGCGCCCCCTCCCCGAAGTGATTCTCCAGCTTAGGCGCCAGGGCATGTATCGCGACTTGTGCGGCGGCCGAAGGCTCCCACCCGCGTACCCGCATCACGCACGAGGGTCTCAGTTAAGTACAGCTTTTCAAGACATCGGCCCCCACCTTTCGCCCCGGTCGGCGTCAGCGTGATTCCGCGGCGCGAGTCGTCTCGGAAAGTTGTCTTGCCGTGATCTGTCTTACCCCGCTGCGTTGCTGGGTTTATTGAGGCACACTGGCGGTATGAGGCTTTTGGGATACACGCGAGTGAGCACGTCCAGTCAGGATGCGCAGCTGCAGCTCGACGCGCTCGTCTTAGCCGGCGTGCAAAAGCGCGACGTGTTCGCGGACGTCACGTCGGGAAGTCGGGCGGCGATCGAACGCCCCGGGATGAAGAAGCTTCTCGAGCATGCTGCCGAGGGCGACACGGTGGTCGTCTGGCGGGTTGACCGTCTCGGCCGTTCTCTGATCGACGTGCTGAACACGGTGAACCTGTTGCGCGGGCGGGGCGTGCACGTCCGATCCATCTCGGACGGGATCGACCCTGCGACATCGACCGGGCGGTTGATGTTGAACATGCTGGCCACCCTCGCGGAGTACGAGCGCGAACTGATCGTCGAGCGAGTCACCGCCGGGATAGCGGCCGCCCGACAAAACGGGACACGGTTCGGCCGCCCCGTGTCCGACCCCGCGGTGATTGCGGACAAACTTCAGCTGGCAAGGGAGGCGCGGGCGAAGGGACGCACCGCTGAGGACGCTGCCCGCCTGGTCGGGTGGAGCCGCGCCACTCTCTACCGTCACCAGCAAGCGGACGCTGCGCGCGGAAGCGCCGCGATGTAGGTGAGGCGTGGACGCCGAGGAGCGGTGGCGGGTGCTTCGACTTCATGTCGAAGACCAGGTTCCACTCGCGGCCCTCGCCCGCGACACCGGAATCAGCGCCCGCACACTGCAACGCTGGCACCGCCGCTACCTGGACGGCGGGATCTCCGGACTGGACCTGCAGCCCCGCATCGACGCAGGAACCCGGCGCACAGCTCCCGAGACCGTCGCGTTCATCGAACGGCTCGCGCTGACCAGACCACGGCCGAGCCTCGCGACGCTTCATCGGCTGACCGTTGCGGAAGCGACCCGGGAAGGTAGGCCGGTCCCCAGTTACGCGACGGTGCGAGAAGTCGTGCGCGGGCTTGATCCTGCGCTTGTGACGCTGGCGCTGGAGGGGCCGGCGTCGTACCGCGACCGGCACGAACTTGTCCTTCGCCGTCGTGCTGACCGGCCGAACCAAACCTGGCAGTCCGATCACACCGAGCTAGACATCCTCATCGTCGGCTCCGACGGGAAGCCGGATCGACCATGGCTGACGACGGTAATGGACGACTACTCTCGTGCGATCTGCGGATACACCGTCTTCACCGGGGCACCCTCGGCGCTGAACACGGCACTCGCGCTCCGTCAAGCGATCTGGCGAAAGACCGACCCGGCATGGGCCATGTGCGGTCTCCCCGACATCCTGCACGTCGACCACGGCTCTGACTTCACCAGCCACCATCTTGAGCGCACCGCGATCGCGTTGCACATCCGCATCATTCACTCGATCGTTGGCCGCCCTCAGGGTCGAGGCAAGATCGAACGATTCTTCGGCACGATCAACACCGAACTCCTCGCCACACTCCCCGGCCACCTCGGACCAGGCAGCCGCACCCCTACACCGTCGATGGATCTACCCGCGTTGGATCAAGCGATTGGGGCGTTCATCACCGTCTACAACGACCGACCGCACTCCGAGCTTGGAGTTTCGCCGAGGGACGCATGGGTCGCCGACGGCTGGCTTCCGCGGATGCCCGACAGTCTCGAGTACCTCGACACACTCCTCCTTACTGTGCCGAAGAACCGGATCGTGCAAAGAGACGGGATCCACTTCCAAGGCCAGCGCTACCTCGCTCCCACCCTCGCCCCGTTCGTGGGACACCCGATCACGATCCGGTACGACCCGCGCGACATCTCCGAGATCCGCGTCTACGACCACGACACCTTCATCTGCGTCGCCATCGACGAAGCCCACCCGAACCTCAGACTGAGTCTCCGCGACGTCGAAACCGCCCGACGAGCACGCCGACGCGAACTGCGCAAGATCATCAACGAGCGCATCCCGACTACCGCCGCCCGACCTGAACTCCGCCGCGCACCTCAGCCGGCGCGGCGGAACAGGCTGCGCACCTATGAAGAGGACGAGTGATGGGCCAGGCATTCATCGTGACCAAGGAGCACCGACGCTTCATCGAGTTCGCGAATGCCGTCCGGAAAGAGCGAACCATCGGCATCTGCCACGGCGACGCTGGCGTGGGAAAGACCCAATCCGCCCGTAGATACGCCAACTGGGACACTCTCGAGCCGTACATCGATGAGTGGGGACCGCGCAGCGATGCGGACGATGCGTTTTACGCTCTGGCCAACCGGTCCCGCACTGTCTTCTACACGCCAGAAGTTCTGCCTCGACCAAAGGAACTCGTCCGCGAGATCGGTCATTGGCAGATCAAGGTGGACATCTGCGTGGAGGAACACCAACGCACGATCGGTAACGTCACCGGCCAGCGCTCACACAAGAATTCCTTCGTCGAGCTGCTCATCATCGACGAAGCCGAACGGCTCACCCCGATGGCCCTTGAACTGCTCCGGGACCAGCACGACCGCACCCACCTCGCCATCATCCTGGTCGGCATGCCCGGCATCGACCAACGCTTCAGGCACTACCCGCAGCTGTACAGCCGGCTCGGGTTCTCCCACCACTATCGAGCGCTGGGACGCGACGAACTGCTCTTCGTCCTCGACAGACACTGGAAACGAATCGGACGCACCCTCGACCCTGAAGACTTCACCGACGCCCAGGCCATCGCCGCCATCGAACGAATCACGCGTGGCAACTTCCGGCTTCTCGAGCGCCTCTTCCCCCAGATCGCCCGGATACTCAAGATCAATCAACTCGAAGCCATCACCGACGACGTCGTCGAAGCCGCCGC
>NZ_RBZY01000029.1 GCF_004022425.1 Microbacterium enclense
GAGCCGCTCTACCGGCTCGAGCGCGTCGAGGTTGCTCGACGCGACCTGGCCGTGTGGGAGCTGCTCCAGGACGTGGTGACGCTCGACGGCCTCGTCGAGGTGCTCCCGCGCGACGGCGTCCGGAGGGCCGACATCGTGCACGCGCTCGAGCGCATGGTCGACGTCATGGATCCCGACGACATCTCGGGGACGGCGGAGGCCGGGCGAGCGGCGCTCGCTCCGGCGCTCGCCGCCACGGCGGCGGGGAGCGCTCTGCGCGTGTCGGCCGTCGGCCACGCCCACATCGACTCGGCGTGGCTGTGGCCGACGCGCGAGACGGTCCGCAAGGTCGCCCGGACGTTCGCGAACGTCCTGGACCTGCTCGATCGGGACCCGGACTTCGTCTTCGCCGCTTCCTCCGCCCAGCAGTACCTGTGGCTGAAGCAGAGCCAGCCCGAGCTCTTCGAACGGGTCCGAGCGGCCGTTGCCGTGGGACGTTTCCGTCCCGTCGGCGGCATGTGGGTCGAGTCCGACACCAACATGCCCGGCGGCGAGGCGCTCGCCCGGCAGTTCGTGATGGGCAAACGGTTCTTCCTCGACGAGTTCGGGGTGGAGAGCGACGAGGTGTGGCTGCCCGACTCGTTCGGCTACAGCGCCGCGCTGCCGCAGATCGCGCGCGCGGCGGGGGCACGGTACTTCGTGACGCAGAAGCCGTCGTGGAACGAGACCAACCGCCTTCCTTACTCCACCTTCGAGTGGGAGGGCATCGACGGTTCGCGGGTCTTCACCCACCTTCCTCCCGCCGAGACCTACAACTCCGACCTGGGGGCGCTCGACCTGGCTCGTACCGAGCGGGTGTTCAGCGAGAAGGGCACGGCCCGCGAGGTGCTGGGCCTGTTCGGCTGGGGCGATGGCGGAGGCGGTCCCACGCGCGAGATGCTCGCGCAGGCGTCGCGCAAGCGTGATCTGGAGGGCTCGCCGCGCGTCCGGCTGTCCGACCCGCACACGTTCTTCGAGGCCGCCCGCGCGGAGCTGACCGCCCCTCCCGTGTGGGTGGGGGAGATGTACCTCGAACTCCACCGGGGCACCCTCGTCTCGCAGCAGAAGACCAAGCGCGGCAACCGCCACAGCGAGGCCCTCCTGCGCGAGGCCGAACTGTGGTCTGCCGCGGCGAGCCTCTTGCGCGGGGTCCCCTACCCGGCCGCCGAGCTGCAGGAGGCCTGGCGGAGCGTCCTGCTCCTGCAGTTCCACGACATCCTGCCCGGCACCTCCATCGCGTGGGTGCACCAGGATGCCGAGGCCACCTACGCCCGGGTCGCGACGGCGCTGAACGCGGTCATCGATGCGGCGCTTCGCGCGCTCGCCGGCGACGGCGACGTGCCCCTCGCGGCCAATGCCAGCCCCTACGCGCAGCGGGGAGTGGCCGCGATGTCCGTGCAGCCGGCCGTCGCTGCGGCGACGGCGACGCCGCGCCGAGAGGGTGGCCTGTTCGTCATCGAGGATGCGGCGCTGCGCGTCGTGATCGACGGGCGCGGCACCTTCGTCTCGATGCGCGACCTCGTGGCCGATCGCGAAGTGCTTCCGGAGGGCATGGCCGGCGGTGTGCTCCAGCTCCTCCGCGATACGCCGCGCGAGTGGGATGCATGGG
Source organism: Microbacterium enclense (assembly GCF_004022425.1). Taxonomy (GTDB): domain Bacteria; phylum Actinomycetota; class Actinomycetes; order Actinomycetales; family Microbacteriaceae; genus Microbacterium; species Microbacterium enclense_A. Next base: position 1,628 of record NZ_RBZY01000029.1, read on the forward strand.
ACATCAACGAGGAGGACCAGAGATCGGGGACCGAGCTGCTCACCCCGGTCGCGGTCGAGATCGACGGCGACGCCGTCGTGGTGCGGCATGAGGTCGGCCGTTCGCGGATCGAGATGCGCGCGACGGTGGCCGACGGGCGCGTCGACCTCGCCTTCGACATCGACTGGCGCGAGTCGCAGAAGCTGCTGAAGCTCGCCTTCCCGTTGGACCTGCGCGCCGACCGCGCGGCATCGGAGATCCAATTCGGGCACCTCCACCGGCCCATCCACCGCAACACCTCGTGGGACTCGGCGCGCTTCGAGACGGTCGCGCACCGCTGGGTCCACGTCGGCGAGCCCGGGTGGGGCATCGCGATCGCGAACGACGTCGTCTACGGGCACGATCTGCGAACGGTGCAGGCACCCTCGAACCGACCGATGGTGGTGGCGCGGCTCTCGCTGCTGCGGGCCCCGCGTTATCCCGATCCGAGCGCCGACCAGGGCATCCACGCGTTCACCGTCAGCCTCCGACCGGGAGGCATCCCCGAGGCCGTCGTCGACGGGTACCGGCAGAGTCTGCCGTTGCGCAGGCTCCGCGGCACGCCGCTGGCTCCGCTCCTGGAGGTCTCCCACCCGGCGGTCGTCGTCGAGGCGGTCAAGCTCGCCGAGGACGGCAGCGGTGATCTCGTGGTGCGTGTGTACGAAGCACATGGAACCCGCGTGCACGCGACCGTGACCACCGCGGTCGAGTGGGACGCGGTGGAGGTCACCGACCTCCTGGAGCGGCCCACCGGCGACACGGTCGACCGCGGTGCCGCGCCCCGCTCGGTGGACGTGCACCTGCGCCCGTTCGAGCTCCGCACGTTGCGATTCCGTTCCCCGCGCCCCGTGGCGTGAGGACGACACCCGAAAGGCCCCCGATGACGGATGCACTGATGACGGCACCTTCCCTGCCCCGCACCGGAACGACCCCGGACGTCTTCGTCCACCTCTCCTCCGCGGGCGTCAGCCTGGTGCTGGATGCCACGGAGCAGAGGCTGCCCTCGATCGTCCACTGGGGCGCCGCCCTCGGGTCGCAGACCCTGGACGACGTGACCTCGCTCGCCCTCGCGGCCCTCGAGCCGCAGTCCGGCAACGTCGTCGACGCCGCCGTGCGCGTGGCGATCCTGCCGGAGCACCACGCCGGGTGGGAGGGGAAGCCCGGTCTCGTCGGTCACCGCGACGGCAGGTCATGGTCACCGCGGTTCGTGCTGGAGGGCGTCGAGATCGACGGCTCCGCCGTCTCCGACGCAGGACTGGTCGAGACCGGTGCGGCGTCGCTCGTGTTCCGCGCGCACGACGCCGAGGCGGGGCTCGGTCTGGTCCTCGAGATCGAGCTCCTCGCAAGCGGTCTGCTGCGCACGCGCGCGGAGGTCCGCAATGCCGCCGAGGGCATCTACACCGTCGACGACGTGAACCTGGCCCTGCCCGTTCCCATCCGCGCGCGGGAGATCCTCGATTTCGCCGGGCGCTGGAGTCGGGAACGCGTCCCCCAGCGTCGCGACCTCGTGGTCGGCATCCACGAACGAGAGGGGCGCAAGGGGCGCACGGGTCCCGAGGCGGCGACGGTGCTGAGCGTCGGCACGCCCGGGTTCGGGTTCTCTTCCGGCGAGGTCTGGGGCATCCACGTGGGCTTCAGCGGGAACCATCGCCACTACGCCGAGCAGCTGTCGGCGGGCGCGCAGGTCGTCGGTGGGGGAGAACTCCTCCTCCCGGGCGAGGTCCGTCTTGCGGAAGGAGCGACCTACCGCACCCCGTGGCTCTACGGCGCCTACGGTGTCGGTCTCGACGAGCAGGCGCATCGTTTCCACCGTTTCCTCCGCGCGCGCGACCGTCATCCGACGCGGCCGCGCCCCGTGACACTGAACGTGTGGGAAGCGGTCTACTTCGACCACGACGTCCCCCGCCTCCTCGAGCTCGCCGACCGCGCCGCCGCGCTCGGCGTCGAGCGGTTCGTGCTGGACGACGGGTGGTTCCTGGGGCGCCGTGACGACACGAGCGGTCTGGGGGATTGGACCGTCGATCAGGAGGTCTGGCCCGATGGCCTCACTCCGTTGCTGGAGCGCGTGACGTCGCTGGGCATGGAGTTCGGGTTGTGGTTCGAGCCGGAGATGGTGAGCGAGAACAGCGAGCTCGCTCGCGCCCACCCGGAGTGGATCATGCAGACCGGGGGGCGACTGCCCATCCCCGGCCGTCACCAGCAGGTGCTGAACCTCGGGATCCCCGAGGCGTACGAGCACGTCCTCTCCCACATGACCGACATCCTGGCCGCGCACGACATCGCTTACATCAAGTGGGATCACAACCGCGACCTCATCGACGCCGGCACCTTCCCCTCCGGGGCCGCGGGCGTGCACGAGCAGACCCTGGCGACGTACCGTCTGATGGACGAGCTCAAGCGCCGGTTCCCCGCGCTCGAGATCGAGTCGTGTTCGTCAGGGGGCGCGCGCGTGGACCTCGGCGTCATCGAACGCACCGACCGGGTGTGGGTGAGCGACTGCATCGATCCGCTCGAACGCCAGCAGATGATGCGCTGGACGATGCAGTTGATGCCCGCCGAGCTCCTGGGCTCGCACGTCGGGTCGACGGTCAACCACACCACCGGCCGTGTCCATGAGCTATCGTTCCGGGCTGCGACGGCGCTGTTCGGTCATTTCGGGATCGAGTGGGACCTCGCCAGGGCCACCGACCGCGAGAACGCCGATCTCGCCGAGTGGATCGCGTTCTACAAGACGCACCGGGCGCTGCTGCACTCCGGCGACATGATGCGCGCCGACACGGTCGACCCCGCCTTCCAGGTCTACGGTTCGATCGCCCGGGACCGGTCGGAGGCCCTCGTGTTCCTGGCCTTCCTCTCGCGTTCGACGGTCTCTCCGCGGGGCCGGTTCACTGTGCCGGGGCTGGACCCGGACACGCGCTACCGCGTGACACCCGTCGTGGTGGGCACACCCGATCACGGCCGCGCCGACCCGGTGTGGTACGGCGATGGTTCCGGTGTCGTGATGAGCGGTCGGGCTCTGGCATCCGCGGGTCTGCACATTCCCGGATCGTTCCCGGAGCGGGTCGTGATCTACCGGGTCACCGCGGAGTGAGGGCGCAGAACGACCGCTCCCCGGTGCACGCCGCCGCGCGTCAGCGGTGGTCGCGCCAGGAGTGCTGCGGGTCGTAACCGAGCAGGCGCCGCGCCTTGTCGATCGAGAGCAGCGTGCCGGTGCCGTCGAGATCGCCACGCGTCTCGACGTTCGGGAAGACCTCGGCGATCAGCTCGGCGTTCGCACGCGTCGTCACCGTGTCGGCGGCGGCGATGATGAAGGTGTCGAACCCGGCGGGCGCGTTCTCGAGAGCCCGCTGCACGGCCTGGGCGCCGTCGCGCGCATCGATGTAGCCCCACAGGTTCCACTTGCGCGCACGCGCGTCGGCGTCGAACGGGAACTCGGCGTAGTCCTCCGGCACCATGACGTTGGAGAACCGCAGCGCTGTGATCGACAGCTCCGGATGCCAACGGACGAGCTCCGTGGCCAGGTGCTCCTCGAGCACTTTCACGAGGGAGTACACCGACTCGGGGCGCGGGGCGTAGTCCTCGTCGACCGGGATGTAGGGCGGGTCGATGTCGAAGGGCAGCCCGAGGACCGTCTCGCTCGAGGCGTAGACGATCCGGTCGATGCCCAGCCGCACCGCGGCCCAGAACACGTTGAACGTGCTGATCATGTTGTTGTGGAAGGTCGCGACGTCGGAACTGATGCCGGGCGCCGGGATCGCGCCGAGGTGGACGAGTGCGTCGATGCCGTCGTGCTTGTCGTTGACCCCCGCCAGCGCATCGATGACCTGGCCGTAGTCGACGAGGTCGACCTGCACGAACCCGGATCCGCGCTCGCCGCGGATGTCGAGGCCGATGACCTCGTGACCCGCGGAGCGCAGCTCCCTCGCGACGACGGTGCCGAGTTTGCCGGACGAACCGGTGAGAGCAATGCGCATGAGCGTCCTTCGATCGGGGGCGTGACCACGACGCTACAGGGGTGGGGATGCCCCGGGTCGCGCGCGTGTCGACGAACTGGATGGCATGACGGAGCGATTTCGTCAACCTCCAGCGTCCGACCGGACCGGGGTGTTTCGCTATGCGGACGAGTGGTGTTCGCGATTCGTCACGAACGACCCGGAATCTGTTGACAGGAACTGGCATGACCTCTTTGTCCTCCGCGACCGACGCGTTCCTCGCGTCGCGCGCGGCTGACGGTGACCAGATCGCGTTCGGGATCCTCGTGCGACGGCACGCGCCCTTCCTCCTCGCCTTCGCGACGAAGCTGACCGGCTCGCGCGCGGACGCCGACGACTGTGTACAGGAAGCGCTCATCACCGCCTGGCGGCGGCTGCCCGACCTGGCCGATCCCGAGAAGGTGCGCAGCTGGCTCACGACGATCGTGTCGCGCAAGGTGACCGACCGGATGCGATCGCGCAAGATCTCCGAGCAGATCGACGAAGAGATGGTGTCGGCCGGGGATGACCCGGAGCGGTCGGTTGTGGCATCGTCGCAGATGGACGCGCTGAAGAAGGTCCTGGCCGATCTGCCCGAGGACCTGCGCGTCGTGTGGGTGCTGCGTGAGATCGGCGGCCACAGCTACGACGAGATCGCGACCGAGGTCGGCGAAACCGCCGCGACGGTCCGCGGCCGACTCGCCCGGGCGCGAAAGACCGTGTTGGAACGCATGCAGGAGTGGAGGTGATCGAATGAGTGAGAAAGTGGACGACGTCGAGGACGTGGGCGGTTCGGGCTACTCGCTCGAGGATCTCTCCGCGTATCTCGATCGAGGGCGTACCCCCCGGATCCCGGCGATCGAGCGCAATGCCGAGTGCCAGGCCCTCTTGGCATCCATGGAGCGGATGGGCCGCCTGTCTCGCGAGATCGTGGATGAGCAGGCCGCGGAGCCGCTGGCCGAGTCCTGGTACGACGGGATCATGCGCGAGGTGATGCGCGAGTTCCGCGCGGGACGCGACATCCCCCTCGCGCGCACCACGGACGGCACTCAGCTCGTGGTGACCGAGGGCGCCCTGTACGAGTTGATCCGAACGGTCGGCGACGACGTTCCCGGCGTGCTGGTCGGCCGTGTCCGCATCGATCAGCCGGAGCCCACGGCCCCGCTGGACGTGCGGGTGAGCGTTAGCGTGCTGTTCGGGTACCCGATGCAGGGCACGGTGGATCTGATGCGCGACGGCATCCGTGCCGCGATCGAGCGCCACGGCGAGCTGCGGGTCGGACGTGTGGACGTCACCGTGGGGGACGTGCACGTCGATGTGGAGGACGAATGATGACGGAAACCTCAGCCGACCTGGCGCCGCGCATCGACCTGGCCGTGACGGCGGTCGCCGGTGTCCGGGAGTCGTACTCGGCGCGACCGGTCGTGGCCCGCGCCTACGAGCGGATGGCCGAGGTCGAGGGATCCCTCGCGGCGGTCGATGAGCACGAAGGTGAGCGCGCGGTCACGGTCTGCATCGGCGTGTCCACGGACGACGACAGTGCAGCCGTCGCATCGGCGGTCGCCGATGCGGTGCGCCAAGCCGGGGCGAACGCCCCGACGGACACGGTCCGCGTCCGTGTCGCGCGGCTCGTGGCACGTCGATCCTGAGGGATCTCACGGCCCCCTCCGGGCGCCGCGCCCTACGCTGAGAGCACCGACTCTCGCCCCACGGAGGATGAATGCCCGCACAGCCCGCCATCGCCGTCACCGGATCGACCGGAGCCGTGGGAGGGCGCGTTGCGCGCGATCTCGCCGCCCGCGGCATCCCCCAGCGCCTGCTCGTCCGTGACGCGGCGAGGGCCCCGCGGCTCGAGGGCGCCGAGGTGCACGTCGCCGGGTACTCCGATGCGGATGCCGCGGATGTCGCGCTCGCCGGGGTGGAGACGCTGTTCATGGTCTCGGCATCCGAGTCCGCCGACCGGGTCGAGCACCACCGGACCTTCATCGACGCCGCCGCGCGCGCGGGCGTGCGGTCGATCGTGTACACGTCGTTCCTGGCTGCGGCACCCGACGCCGTCTTCACCCTCGGGCGCGACCACGCCGCCACGGAGGATCTCCTCCGCGCGTCCGGCATGTCGTGGACGTTCCTCCGCGACAACTTCTACATGGACATGATGGAGCTCTTCGCGGGCGACGACGGCGTGATCCGCGGTCCCGCGGGCGCGGGGCGGTGCTCGCTGGTGTCGCGGTCCGACGTGGCGGCGACGGCGGTCGCGGTGCTCCTCGACCCGGGTGCCCACGCGGAGAAGGCGTACGACCTCACCGGTCCCGAGGCGCTGACCCTCGAGGAGGTGGCGCAGAAGATCTCCGCCGTCCGCGGTCATCCGGTGCGCTATCTCGACGAGACGATCGACGAGGCCTACGCGTCGCGCGCCGTCCTCGGGGCACCGCGGTGGCAGGTGGACGCGTGGGTGAGCACCTACACCGCGATCGGCAGCGGCGACCTCGCGCGTGTCTCGCGAGACGTCGAAGCCGTGACCGGACGCCCGGCGCAGAGCTTCGACGAATTCCTCGGCGCGATCGCCTGACCGGTCGCGCCGCCGGCCCACGGCGACGCGACCGTTCCGCTCAGCGGCGCAGGATTCGGCGCGCGATCCGGTTCCCGAGGAACTGCGCCAGTTGGACGAGCACGATGATGATGCCGATCGCGATCCACATCGTGAGGAAATCCCACCGGCGGAACCCGTAGGTCAGCGCGAACGAGCCCAGGCCTCCCGCGCCCACGGCGCCCGCCACGGCCGTCATGTCGACGATCGCGACGACGACGAACGTGTACCCGAGGATGAGCGGGCCGAGCGCCTCGGGGACGAGCAGGGTCGCGATGATCCGCCACGGTCCCGCACCCGCGGCGCGTGCCGCCTCGATCACGCCGGGACTGATCGTCACCAGGTTCTGCTCGACGATGCGCGAGAACCCGAAGGTCACCGCGATCGAGAGGGGGACCACGGCCGCGGTCGTGCCGATCGCCGTCCCGACGACCGCCGCCGTCACCGGGGACAGCGCCAGAATCAGCACGATGAACGGGATCGGGCGGAAGACGTTCACGAGCAGATTCAGCACGACGTTGACCGCGCGATTCGGGAGCACCCCGCCCGCGCGGGTGACGTAGAGCGCGAGACCCAGCACGAGCCCACCGATCCCGCCGAAGACCATGGTCAGCATCACCATCGTGAGGGTCTGACCGATCGACTCCAGAAGAATCGGGCCGTACCGATCCCAGCTCCATTGCGTCGCGGCGGGCACGATCAGGGTGCTGAGCGACGTCATCGCGCCACCTCCTCGACACGGGTGACCGCGCGCAGCTGCGCGATCACGGCATCCACCGATTCGTCCGAGCCCGTCAGTTCGACCGTGAGCGAGCCGAACGAGCGTTGCTGCAGCGAGCTGATGCCCCCGTACAACAGCTCGAACGTCACGCCGGCGTTCGCCGCGCGCGACAGGATGGCACCGATCCCCGCTCCATCGACGACGTCCGCGATCACGATCCGGCCCGGGTGGGCCGCGCGCAGACGCGCGAGGTCTTCGGTGCCGGGGCGGTCGTGCAGCGCGGTCGAAACGAACGCTCGACCGGTTTCGGAGGTCGGTTCGGCGAACACGTCGAACGCGGTCCCGGTCTCGGCGATCCGTCCGGCGTGGAGGACCGCGACGCGGTCGGCGATGGATCGCACGACGTCCATCTCGTGCGTGATGACGACGACCGTGACCCCCAGCTCGCGATTGACCCGACGGAGCAGGTCGAGCACGTCGGCCGTCGTCGCCGGGTCCAGCGCACTCGTGGACTCGTCCGCCAGCAGGATCGGGGGAGAGGTGGCCAGAGCGCGAGCGATGCCCACCCGCTGCTTCTGCCCTCCCGACAGCTGATCGGGGTACGCGTGCGCCCGGTCGAGCAGCCCGACGAAATCGAGCAGCTCCGCCGCCCGCTTCTCGCGGTCCGCCTTCGACCAGCCCGCCACCTTCAGCGGGTAGATCACGTTGCCGGCGACCGTGCGGGAAGCGAAGAGGTTGAACTGCTGGAAGATCATCCCCGTCCGACGGCGGATGGGGCGCACCTGCCGCTCGGGCAGGGTCGAGATGTCGACGCCGTCGACCACGACCGTGCCGGAGGTCACCCGTTCGAGCCCGTTGATGAGGCGGACGAGCGTGCTCTTGCCCGCACCGGATTGCCCGATGACGGCGAAGATCTCGCCCGCCGTGATCTCCAGGTCGACGCCGTCGAGAGCGGTGACCGTCGTTCCATCGACGTCATACGTCTTGGTGACGCCCGAGAGGCTGATGAGCGGCGGCATGCGGGATCAGGCCCCCGCTTCCTTCTGCGTCTCGATCTGGGTGAGCCAGTCACGCACCTGGGCCGGCTCCTCCTCGACGATGCGGGCCGTTCCGCTCGACTCGGACACCACGATCTCGGTCACGCGCGGGTCGTGGTACGCCTCCCAGACCTTCTGGTACGCGGGGTCGTTCTCTTCGCCCGCGCGCGAGGCGATGATGTTGATGTACGGCCAGCTGTTCGCGTCGGAGGCGTCGACCGAGAAGATCGCCCGGTCGATGATCCCGGCATCCGTGGCGAAGTTGTTGTTGACGATCGCGGCGGCGATCGACGGGTCCTGCAGCGCCGGGGCGGTGAGCGAGGCATCGACCGGTTCGACGTTCACGCGACTCGTCGCGATGTCGGCCGGGGTCGGGGTCGTCGCGTCGTTCAGCGTCAGCAGACCCGCGGACTCCAGCACCTTGAGCGCACGCGCCTGATTGGTGGCATCCTGCGGGATGGCGACGCGGCCGCCCTCGGGGATGTCGGCGACATCGGAGTACTGCTCCGAGTAGATCGGCAGGGGCACGATGAGCGTCGGCCCGACGACGGCGAGCCCGTCACCGGTGGCGACGTTGTGGTCGGAGAGGTAGTCGATGTGCTGGAAGGCGTTCAGGTCGATCGATCCGTCGGCCAGCGCCGGGTTCGGCGTTTCGTAGGAGTCGAACGAGACGACCTCCAGGTCGATCCCCTCCTCGGCGAGGATCTCGGCCAGGACCGGCCAGTGCCCCTGCGCCGCGTCGGTCGTCCCCAGGCGCACGGTCGTGCGCTCGCCGTCGGCGGCGGTGGTGTCGGACGAGCCGAACAGGCGTGGGATCAACAGGGCGCCCGCGACGATGACCGCGACGGCGACGATTGCGATCGCGGCGTACAGCCCGCCGCGGCGGCGGGGCTTGGGCGGAAGGGCGGGCCCGGTCGGGCCGTTCGTGCTGTCACTCATGGTGCTCTCCTTGGTGCATCACCCGGTTCGGGCGTCCGAGTACCGTAGGCAGGGGTGCGCGGCATCCACAATTCGCGTGACGCAGCATGACCGGGTCCGACCGGATGCCACGCGTGCACGCCGGAGCGACGCAATCGTCAGGTATGCTGACGGCGTGCTGACCTGTCGCTGTCGTCGCTGAACGCTCCCGCGTTCCTCTTCGACGACCCCGTCAGCCGCGCTTCGGCGCACCGACCCCCAGGACACCACCGTGCGTTACGCCCAGAGCGTCGCCGACCTCGTCGGCAACACCCCCCTCGTCCGTCTGAACCGAGTGACCGACGGTATCGCCGCCACGGTGCTCGCCAAGATCGAGTACTTCAACCCCGGCGGCTCCGCCAAAGACCGGATCGCGGCCAACATCATCGACGCGGCCGAGCGCGACGGGCTGCTGCAGCCCGGCGGCACGATCGTCGAACCGACGAGCGGCAACACCGGTGTGGGTCTCGCGCTCGTCGCGCAGCAGCGCGGCTACCGTTGCGTCTTCGTCGTTCCCGACAAGGTCGCCGAGGACAAGCGCGCGGTGCTCCGCGCGTACGGTGCCGAGGTCGTGGTCACCCCGACGAACGTCGAGCCGGACGACCCGAACTCGTACTACAGCGTGTCCGACCGCCTCGTGCGCGAGATCCCGGGGGCGTTCAAGCCCAATCAGTACGCCAATCCCAACGGTCCGCGTAGCCACTACGAGACCACGGGTCCCGAGATCTGGCGCGACACCGATGGCGCGCTCACCCACTTCGTCACCGGCGTCGGGACGGGCGGCACGATCAGCGGCACCGGACGCTACCTGCGCGAGGTCGCCGGCTCGTCGGTGCGAATCATCGGCGTCGACCCGATCGGCTCGATCTACTCCGGCGACGACATCCACGGCTACGACGTCGAGGGCGTGGGCGAGGACTTCTGGCCGCCCGCCTTCGACCCCACGGTCGTCGACGCGTACGAGCGCGTGTCGGACGCGGAGTCCTTCGCGATGACGCGCCGCCTCGCCCGCGAGGAGGGGCTGCTCGTCGGCGGCTCCAGCGGCATGGCGGTGGTCGGCGCGCTGCGCGTCGCGCGCGACCTCCCCGCGGACGCGGTGGTCGTGGTGCTCCTGCCCGACCACGGCCGCGGCTACCTCAGCAAGATCTTCGACGACCAGTGGATGACCGCGCGCGGCTACGACGTCGAGCCGGTGGCATCCGTCCTCCCCGCATCGAGCACCCAGGAGCACTCCTCATGAGCACCCACGACGCCGCCCGCGGCTTTGACAGCCTCGCCGTCCACGCGGGTCAGGCGTTCGACCCCATGACCGGCGCGGTGATCCCGCCCGTGCACCTTTCCACGACGTACGCGCAGGACGGCATCGGCGGCCTCCGCGGGGGCTACGAGTACGGTCGCAGCGGCAACCCGACGCGCACGGCGCTCGAGACGCAGATCGCCGCGCTCGAAGGGGGCGCCCGCGCGCTCTCCTTCGCGTCCGGTCTCGCCGCCGAGGATGCGCTGCTGCGCGCCGCCCTCGTCCCGGGTGACGAGGTGCTGCTCGGCAACGACGTGTACGGCGGGACCTATCGCCTGCTCGCGCGGGTGCTGGGTCCGTGGGGCGTGAAGCTCCGCGTCGTCGACATGAGCGACCTGGATGCCGTGGCATCCGCCATCGAAGAGCGCGCGCCGCGCATGGTCTGGGTCGAGACGCCGAGCAACCCGATGCTGCGCATCACCGACATCGCGGGTCTCGCCCGCCTCGGCCACGCGGCCGGGGCGATCGTCGTCGTCGACAACACCTTCGCCTCTCCGGCGCTCCAGCGTCCCCTCTCGCTCGGCGCCGATGTCGTCGTGCACTCCGCGACCAAGTACCTCGGTGGTCACTCCGACGTCGTGGGCGGTGCGCTCGCGTTCGCCGACGCCGACCTCGCCGAGAAGACCCAGTTCCTCCAGTTCGCCGCCGGGGCGGTGTCGGGTCCGTTCGACGCGTACCTCACCACGCGCGGCATCAAGACCCTCGGCATCCGGATGCAGCGCCACAGCTTCAACGCCCAGGCGGTCGCCGAGCACCTGCTCACCCACGACCGTGTCGCCCAGGTCTACTACCCGGGCCTGCCGGCACACCCCGGCCACGCGCTCGCTGCGGCGCAGATGAGCGGCTTCGGCGGCATCGTGTCGCTCGAACTCGCCGATGGCGCCGCCGCGCGCCGCTTCGCCGAGTCGACGCGTCTGTTCACCCTCGCGGAGTCCCTCGGCGGCGTGGAGTCCTTGGTCAACTACCCGGATGCCATGACCCACGCGTCCGTCCGCGGGACCGAGCTGGCCGTCCCCGACACGATCGTCCGACTTTCGGTGGGCATCGAGTCCGCCGACGACCTCGTGGCCGACGTCGACCAGGCCCTCGCCGCCCTCTGACGTTGCGTCGGGGTTCCGGCATCCATCGATAAACGCGTTCCGCCCGAAGAAACGGCCTGTCGAGGCGTTTCTCCGGGCGGATGCCGTCTATCGCGGGGTCAGCACCGGGATGCTGCCGGCTTTGCGGGCGCCGGGGCGCCGAGCGCGCGGGTCAGCGCTCGGCGGCGGCGAGGTTCTGCTCGAGCTCCTCGCGGTTCTGGCGGATGCCGTAACCCGGTGTGTCGCGTTCGATCCGCCAGCTGTCGGCGAGCGGGCCGATGACGACCGTGTCGAAGCCGAAGGCGTCGTAGATGCGGGTGATCAGCGCGAGGCCCTCGTCGGAGTCGCTCGCGGTGGCGAGCGCGCGGCGGTTCGGCGTGCCCGCGACGGAACCGGTCGTGAGGATCTCGGCGGCGCCGATGTGGTTGAACGCTTTCACGACGATGCTCTCGGGCAGGTGCTCCTGCAGCAGCTGCGCGGTGGTGGTGCGCTTCTCGTCGAGTTCGGCGATGTGCCCGTCGCGCTCCCAGTAGTAGTTGTTGGTGTCGAGCACGGTCTTGCCGCGGAGCGGCTCGACCGGGATCTCGCGATACGCCTTGAGGGGGACGGTGACGACGACGATGTCACCGGCCTCTGCGGCTTCGTATGCGGTCGCCGCGCGGGCCCGCGCGCCGAGGGCGCTGACGAGGTCGGTCAACGTCTCGGGGCCGCGGGAGTTCGCGATCACGACGTCGTACCCGTGGTCCACGAAACCCTGTGCGAGGGCCTGGCCGATGTTTCCTGCTCCGATGATTCCTACGGTGGTCATACCGCAACCGAACGAGCGAGACGCCGCGCGCATTCCCGAGATAGACGCAGTGGATTAGCTAGTTAGCAGGACGAGATATCAGTGTCAAGAGGCAGATTGTTCCGCCCCGGCGCGATACTTTTCTCCTGTCGCACCCTCGCGATTCATGGTCGCAGACCGGTGTTCGGGTCACCGTTCCGCTTGACCTGTGAGGGCGACGGCCCCCGGTGGACGCGGCTTCGGACCACCGGGGGCCGCTTTCTTTCCGGCGTGCTGCTGCCGCCGAAGGTGGAAGACTGATGCGTCGCGGTTCCGAGCCGCTCCGCCCCCACGCCGAGGATCCCCGCCCCATGACCGACGACATCCGTCCGCGCCCCTCCGCCCGCTTCTACGCCGTGTGCGTCGGAGTCGGCTTGCTCGCCGGGCTCATGTCCGGCCTCTTCGGTGTCGGCGGCGGCACCGTGATCGTGCCGCTGCTGGTCCTCGCCCTCGGCTTCGACCAGCGGTTCGCCGCCGGCACCTCGCTCGCGGCGATCGTGCCCACGGCGTCCGTGGGCGTCATCACGTACGCGGTCGACGGGCACGTGGCCTGGATCCCCGCGCTCATCCTCGCCGCCGGTGCGGTCGGCGGGGCGCAGATCGGCACGTGGCTGCTCCCCAAGCTCTCCCAGACCGCGCTGCGGTGGGCGTTCGTCGCGTTCCTCCTCGCGGTGATCGTCAGCCTGTACTTCGTCATCCCCTCGAGGGATGCCGAGCTCGAACTGACGTGGGTCACCGGACCGGGGCTCGTCGCGCTCGGTGTCGTCACCGGCATCCTCGCGGGTCTCCTCGGTGTGGGCGGCGGGATCATCGTGGTGCCCGCCCTGTTGCTGCTGTTCGGCACGAGCGACCTCATCGCGCGAGGCACGTCGCTGCTCATGATGATCCCGACGGCGATCTCGGGCACGGTCGGCAACCTCCGTCGATCCAACGTCGACCTGCGCGCCGCCGCGTGCATCGGCATCGCCGCCTGCACGACCACCGCCCTGGGGGCCTCGCTCGCGAAGCTCGTGGACCCGTTCGTGGGCAACGTCCTGTTCTCGATCTTCCTCGTCTTCATCGCTACGCAGATGGCCGTGAAGGCCGTCCGCGGGCGCCACCAGCGCTGAGGCGTCGCGGGAGTGGTCGGGTAGACTGAACCGGTGCCCGTGAACCCCGAACTGGTCGGTCGTGCCTTCCCGCCGACCGCGCCGTACCTGGTCGGCCGCGAGAAGGTGCGCGAGTTCGCCCGCGCCGTCTTCGCCGACGCCCCGCAGCACTCCGACCCGGAGGCCGCCCGCGCGCTCGGCTATGCCGACGTCGTCGCACCCCCGACCTTCGCGATGGTCGTGCAGGACCTCACGCTCCAGCAGCTGCTGGGCGACCCCGATTCGGGCATCGAGCTCTCGCGCCTCGTGCACGCCGAGCAGCGCTTCCGCTACTCCCGCCCGATCGTCGCGGGCGACGAACTCACCGCGACGCTGTCGGTGACCGGCATCCGGACTCTCGGGGGCAACGCGATGATCACGAGCGAGGCGGAGATCGTGGATGCCGACGGCGCCCACGTCGTGACCGCGACCAGTGTCCTGCTGGCGGGGGAGGCCGGCGCATGAGCACCTTCACCGTCGGAGACGTCATCGCCGAACGCTCCGTGCACCTCACGCGCGAGTCGCTCGTCCGTTACGCCGGAGCCTCGGGCGACTTCAACCCCATCCATTACCGCGACGACATCGCCGCCGAGGTCGGACTGCCGGGCGTCCTCGCCCACGGCATGCTCACCATGGGCATCGCCGTCGGCACGCTCGCCGAAGCCCTCGGCGACACCGGCCGCGTCCTCGAGTACGGCGTGCGCTTCACCCGGCCCGTGGTCGTCGACCCCGCCGAGGGCGCCGACCTCCACGTGAGCGCGAAGGTCGGCGCTGTCGACGACGCGTCCGCCCGCATCGATCTCACCGTGACGCACGCGGGGACGACGGTTCTCGGCAAGGCGCAGGTGCGCGTCCGGCTGTCCTGATGCCCGAGGTCACCCCTGTCCCGCTGTCCACGCTGACGACCCTGCGCACGGGTGGTCTCCCCGCGCGCGCGATCGAGGCGCGGACCGCCGACGAACTCGTCGCCGTGCTGCGCGACCTGTGGTCGGGGGGTGAGCCGTGGCTCGTCGTGGGCGGTGGGTCGAACCTGTTCGTCGGCGACGAGCCGTTCGACGGCACGGTCGTGTTGGTGCGCTCGTCCGGCATCGAGGAGTTGCCGGGCTCGCGCCCCGACACGGTGCGGCTGCGGGTGCAGGCCGGTCACGATTGGGACGCGCTCGTCGCCGAGACGGTGTCCCGCGGACTCGCGGGGGTCGAGGCGATGTCCGGCATCCCCGGGACGGTGGGCGCGGCCCCCGTGCAGAACGTCGGCGCTTACGGGCAGGAGATCGTGCAGACCCTCGCCGAGGTCGAGCTGCTCGACGAGGGCACGGGCGAGCTGTCGACCGTCCCGGCATCCGAGCTCGGGCTCGGCTTCCGCACCTCGGTGCTGAAGCAGCACTACGGCTCGGTCGCGGAACGCCCGGGGGTGATCGTGTCGGTGACGCTCGAACTCGCGCGCGTCGGCGACGAAGAGCGACCGATCGCGGGTGCCCAGCTCCGGGGCGCCCTGGGGCTGGATGCCGACGCGGCGGTGTCGCTGCGATGGATCCGCGATCACGTGCTCGCGACCCGCGCGCGTAAGGGCATGGTGCTCGACGCCGAGGACCCCGACACCTGGAGCGCCGGGTCGTTCTTCCAGAACGCGATCGTGTCGGAGGCTTTCGCGCGGACGCTCCCGCAGGAGTGCCCGAAGTGGCCGCTGGGGCCGGTCCTCGACCCGGTGACCGTGATTCCTCTCGCCGCCTTCGACGGCGTCGTCCCACCGCCGGTGGCGGAGCGCCGCGAGGTGAAGGTGAGCGCGGCCTGGCTCATCGAGCACGCCGGGCTCTCGCGCGGCTTCCGCTTCCCCCGCTCGCGCGCCGGGCTGTCGACCAAGCACACGCTCGCGCTGACCAACCGCGGCCGTGCGACGGCGGCCGAGATCGCCGAGTTGGCCCGCTTCGTGCAGAGCCGCGTCCAGTCCGAGTTCGGCCTGCTCCTGCAGCCCGAGCCGGTGCTGGTGAACGTCGAGCTGTAGCCGGGAGTTCCTGGCATCCGGTCTGCCGTCCCGGCATCCGTCGCGCCGTCGTGCGGAGTTCTCGGGCGACACGCCGTTCGGCGCTGCCTCAAGCCGGTGTGTCGGTCAGGGACTCCGCGGGACGGTACGGACCGGTGGGCTCAGGGTCCGGTCGGTCGAAGGTGGAGTGGATGCCATGACCAGGGTCATCGTGCCGAGGTCGCCGCCGACACGCCGACCGGAAACCTCGCCGGCCGGTGTGTCGCGGACGAACTCCGCACGACGGCGCTGCCGGCTCGGAGAAGCCGCCCGCCGACCAGCGTCCGTCAGGCGAACAGGCGCTGGAGGCGGCGGATGCCCTCCAGCAGCTCGGCGTCGCCGAGGGCGTACGACAGGCGCAGGTAGCCGCTCGGACCGAAGGCCTCGCCCGGGACCACCGCGACCTCGGCCTGCTCGAGGATGAGGTCGGCGAGCTCGAGGGACGTCGTGGGGGTCGCCGCACCCCACGACCGGTTCAGCAGGCCGCGGACGTCGGGGTAGACGTAGAACGCGCCGAGCGGGTTCGGCACCTCGACGCCGTCGATCTTCGACAGCTCCGCCACGATCAGCCGTCGGCGCCGGTCGAACGCTTCGCGGAACTGCTCGGCCTCGTCCTGCGGACCGTTCAGTGCGGCGGCGGCGGCGATCTGCGCGATGTTGTTGACGTTGCTCGACAGGTGCGACTGCAGGTTGCCGGCGAGCTTCATGGCATCCGCCGGTCCGACCATCCAGCCCACGCGCCAGCCGGTCATCGCGTAGGTCTTCGCGACGCCGTTGATGAGGAGGGTCTGGCCGGCGAGCTCGGGCACGGCCTCCACGATCGAGACCGCGCGGGCGCCCTCGTAGGTGAGGTTCTGGTAGATCTCGTCGGTGATGACCCAGATGCCGTGCTCGAGGGCCCAGCGGCCGATCTCGGCGGTCTCCTCGGGCGTGTACACCGAGCCCGTGGGGTTCGACGGCGAGACGAACACCAAGACCGTGGTCTTGTCGGTGCGGGCGGCCTCGAGCTGCGCGACCGTGACCTTGTAGTCCTGGTCGGCGCCGGCGAACACCTCGACGGGGATGCCGTCGGCGAGGGCGATCGCCTCGGGGTAGGTCGTCCAATACGGCGCGGGGAGCAGCACCTCGTCACCGGGGTTCACCACGGTCTGGAACGCCTGGTACACGGCCTGCTTGCCGCCGTTGGTCACGATGACCTGCGACGGCGCGACCTCGAGGCCCGAGTCCCGCAGCGTCTTCGCGGCGATGGCCTCCCGCAGCACCGGGAGCCCGGCGGCGGGGGTGTAGCGGAAGTTCGCGGGGTTGTGCAGCGCTTCGGCGGCGGCATCCACGATGAACTGCGGGGTCGCGAAGTCGGGTTCGCCGGCCGCATACGAGATGACGGGACGGCCGGCGGCCTTCAGGGCCTTGGCCTTCGCGTCGACCTTCAGGGTCGCGGATTCGGCGATGGCGGACAGCTTGCGGGAGAGCGGTGCACGGTCGGTCACGGCACAGAGCCTACTCGGCGGTACCCGGGATGCCGCGGGCTCGCGACCGGACGTCGGCGAAGCGTTACACGGCCGAGCTGAGGAACAACCAGACCAGGGGAAGCACGAGGACGACGCCGAGCGCGGTACCGATGATCGACAGGACGGGGGTGCGGTGGGCGCGCACGCGGAGGACGATGCCGACGATCCCGACGATCAGGGCGACGAGGCCGAGGAATCCCATGATCGGCAGGAGCACGATGCCGAGCCACCAGATCGCGTTCATCTCGGGGGCGAGGCCGATGAGGAAGATCATGAGGGCCGGCAGCAGGATGAACGCCGCGAGGATGATCGCGACGATGCCGAGAACATCGGTCGCGCGTCGACCGGCCGGTGAGACAGAGGCCATGCGGTCACGGTAGCGCGTGGCGGGCAGGGTGTCGCGCGTGCATTAGCGTGGCGGTCGTGACAGCAGAGGCCCCCGAACGGACCCGCGTGCATCGTCGAGGGCTCGGCATCCTGCTCCGGCTCGGACTGGCGACCGCCGTCGTGGGGGTCTCGACCGGGCTCGCCGTGCTCCTGCTGGTCTGGATCGTCCACACCATCGAGCACCTCGTCTGGGGTGATGACGAGGGACCCTTCCTGGACGGGCTGGCCTACCCGTCGGTGTGGTGGCTCCCCATCGCCACGGTCGGGGGAGCGGGTGTCGTCGCCGCGCTCGGCTGGTACCTGCTCCGCCGCTTCGGCCGGAGGATCGCCACGGTCGAGCAGGGCGTCGCAGGTGCCCGCATGCCGTGGTGGGAGACGCTGGCCGACACCGTGATCCAGGTGACCTCGGTCGCCCTCGGCGCCTCGATCGGTAAGGAGGTCGCGCCGCGCGAGCTCGCCGCGATGGCGGGGTCGAAGATCGTGCGGTGGTTCCGCCTCGACGCGCGCTGGGGACGCATCCTCATCGCCGCCGCCGCGGGCGCGGGTCTCGCCGCGGTGTACAACGTGCCGCTCGGGGGAGCGCTGTTCGCGATCGAGATCCTGCTCGCGCAGTTCAGCGTCGGCGCTGCCGTCGTCGCCCTGTCGGTGAGTGCGATCGCCACCGTGGTCGCACGACCGCTCGTCGGTGACGGCTCGCTCTACACCGTGGCATCCATCGACGTGAATGCGTCCCTCATCGTGGCGGCGATCCTCATCGGCCCGCTCATGGGGTGGGGCGCGACGAGCTTCTCGACGGTCACCTCGCTCCTGGCGAAGGTGCGTCCGACCGGGTGGAAGCTGCTCGTCGTGCTACCGCTGACGTTCACCGCGGTCGGCGCGCTCGGCACGCTGTTCCCGCTGATCCTCGGCAACGGGCGGGCGCTCGCGACCGCGGGGTTCGATCTGTCGCAGCCGGCACTGCTGCTGCTCGCGCTCGCCGCTCTGAAGTACGTCGCGACCGTGGTCTCGCTCGGGTCGGGCGCGGTGGGCGGGACGCTCCAGCCGTCGGTCGCGATCGGCGCGAGCCTGGGTGCCGCGGCCGCCGCGGGGTGGGCGTTCATCTGGCCGGGAGCGGATGCCACCGGCCTCGCCATCGTGGCCGCGGCGGCGTTCCTCGCCTCGAACATGCGCGCACCCTTCACCGCGATCGTGCTCGTCATCGAGTTCACCGACACGGGCTTCGATCTGTTGCTGCCGATCTTCCTCGCCGTCGCCGGATCCCTCGCCGCGGCACGGCTCACCTCGCGCGCGAGTGTGCGCCGCTTCGCGCCGCGCGACCCCGGCAGGGAGTAGAGCCCGACGGCAGCGCGCGGAGCCGGGACGCCACGGCCCCGGCCCCGCGCACCCCGTCAGTCGAGGTACTTCGCGTACGCCGGCAGGGTGAGGAACGCCGGGAACTCCTCGCGCAGCGCCACGTCGCGGAATACCTCGGCGGCGTCGTCGAAACGGTCGCCTTCGAAGCGGGTCGCCTCGGCGAGGACATCCCGGAGCAGCCCCTCGACGTACTCGCGCGTGATGCGCGTGCCGTCGGCGGTGGAGCGGTCCTGGTGGATCCACTGCCAGATCTGCGAGCGCGAGATCTCGGCGGTCGCGGCGTCTTCCATCAGGTCGTCGATCGCGACGGCCCCGAGGCCCCGCAGCCACGCCTCGATGTAGCGGATCGCCACCGAGACGTTCCCGCGTACCCCCTTCGCCGTGATCGGCAGGCCGATCCGCAGGTCGAGCAGCTGCTCGGGGCGCACCTCGACGTCCTCGCGCAGCCGGTCGAGCTGGTTCTCACGATCGCCGAGGACCGCGTCGAACTCGGCGCGGGCCACGGGGATCAGGTCGGGGTGGGCCACCCATGTCCCGTCGAAGCCGTCGCCGGCCTCGCGCCGCTTGTCGGCGGCGACCTTCTCGAACGCCGCCTCGGTCACCTCGGGCTTCCGGCGGTTGGGGATGGAGGCGCTCATGCCGCCGATCGCGTACGCGCCGCGCTTGTGGCACGTGCGCACGAGCAGTTCGGTGTACGCCCGCATGAACGGCACCGTCATGGTGACCTCGCTCCGGTCGGGGAGCACGAACCGCGCCCCGCGACCGCGGTAGGTCTTGATGATCGAGAAGATATAGTCCCACCGGCCGGCGTTGAGACCCGCGCAGTGGTCGCGGAGGGCGAAGAGGATCTCCTCCATCTCGAACGCCGCGGGCAGCGTTTCGATGAGTACGGTCGCGCGGATCGTGCCGTGGGCCAGTCCCAGGCGTTCCTCGGTGAACGAGAACACGTCGTCCCACAGCCGCGCTTCGTCGGCGGACTCGATCTTCGGCAGGTAGAAGTACGGTCCGCGCTCGGCCGCGATCAGCGCGTGTGCGTTGTGGAAGACGTACAGCCCGTAGTCCACGAGAGAACCGGATGCCGCGAGCTCGCGGCCCTCGCGGTCGATCACGGTGATGTGCTTCTCGGGCAGGTGCCAGCCGCGCGGGCGCATCACGATCGTGGGCGTGCGCTCGGCGGTGACGCGGTACTCCTTGCCCTCGGGGCTGATGTGGCTCAGCTGCCCGCGGATCGCGTCGAACAGCGAGAGCTGGCCGCCGATGACGTTGCGCCACGTGGGGGAGGTGGCATCCTCCTGGTCGGCGAGCCACACCCGCGCGCCGGAGTTCAGCGCGTTGATCGTCATCTTCGGGTCGGTCGGGCCCGTGATCTCGACGCGGCGGTCCTCGAGGCCGGGACCGGCGCCGGCCACGCGCCACGAGGGGTCTTCGCGGATGTGCGCCGTCTCGGACCGGAAGTGCGGGTCGTCGCCGTTGCCGATCTCGAAGCGGCGGCGCTCCCGTGCGGCGAGCCGGTCGTAGCGGCGACGGCCGAAGCGGTCGTGCAGCTCGGTGAGGAAGGCGAGGGCCGCGGGGGTGAGGATCTCGGCATCCCGTCCCTCGAGCGGACGCTCGATGCGCAGGTGAGGGGTGGATGCCGTCGGCTCGGGGCCGCGGCGGTCGGTGGTGGGCGGGGGTTCGATGAGGGTCATGATCGTGGCTTTCGTGTGAGCCTCGGTGTCCAGGACACGCGGGCGGAAGGTCGTGGCATCCGCGTGTCTTGGACACTCGAGAGGCGAAGGGGGTCAGTGGAACTGCGCGGTCTCGGTGGAGCCGGCGAGGGCGAGCGTGGCGCTGTCGGGGTTGAGCGCGGTCGAGACGACGTCGAAGTAGCCGGTGCCCGCCTCGCGCTGGTGGCGCGTGGCGGTGTACCCGTTCGCTTCGGCGGCGAATTCGGCTTCCTGCAGCTCGACGTACGCGCTCATGGCGCGTTCGGCGTAGCCGCGGGCGAGATCGAACATCGAGTGGTTCACGGCGTGGAAGCCGGCCAGCGTGATGAACTGGAAGGCGTAGCCGAGGGCGGCCAGGTCGGCCTGGAATGTGGCGATCTGCTCGTCGTCGAGGTGACGCTTCCAGTTGAAGCTCGGCGAGCAGTTGTAGGCGAGGAGCTTGCCCGGGTAACGGGCGTGGATGGCCTCGGCGAAGGCGCGGGCGAGCTCGATGTCGGGCTCTCCCGTCTCGACCCAGATCAGGTCGGCGTAGGGCGCGAACGCGAGGCCGCGCGAGATGACGGCATCCAGACCCGGGCGCACCCGGTAGAAGCCCTCACTCGTGCGCTCGCCGGTGAGGAACTCCGCGTCGCGCGGGTCGACGTCGCTCGTGAGCAGGTCGGCGGCGAGTGCGTCGGTGCGGGCGATGATCACCGTCGGGACGCCCGCGACGTCGGCGGCGAGGCGCGCGGCGTTGAGCGTCCGGATGTGCTGCTGCGTGGGAACGAGCACCTTGCCGCCGAGGTGGCCGCATTTCTTCTCGCTCGCGAGCTGGTCTTCCCAGTGGATGCCGGCCGCCCCCGCCTGGATCAGCGACTGCGCGAGCTCGTAGGCGTTGAGGGGGCCGCCGAAGCCGGCCTCGGCGTCGGCGACGATCGGGGCGAGCCAGTCCTGCGTGATCTCGCCCTCGGCGCGCTCGATCTGGTCCTGGCGCAGCAGTGCGTTGTTGATGCGGCGGACGACCGCGGGCACCGAGTTGGCGGGGTACAGGCTCTGGTCGGGGTAGGTCTGACCCGCGAGGTTGCCGTCGGCGGCGACCTGCCAGCCCGAGAGGTAGATGGCCTTCAGTCCCGCGCGCACCTGCTGCACGGCCTGGCCGCCGGTGTAGGCGCCGAGGGCCCGGACGTACTCCTCGGTGTGGAGGAGGTTCCAGAGGTTCTCCGCGCCGCGGCGGGCGAGCGTGGACTCCTCGCGGACGCTGCCGCGGAGCCGTACGACGTCCTCGGCGGAGTACGTGCGCTCGATGCCGTCCCACCGCGGGTCGTTCTCCCAGGCGGCGCGGATCTCATCGGCGGTCTCGGTCTGGTCGCCGGGGCGCAGGGGCGGCTGGGCGGGGGTGGCCTGGATCGTCATGTCGTCCTCCTTCGGGTGTCGGGCATCGGTGCCCGTGGAGACCACTGTCGGCGAAGAATCGCCGCCGGAACCACTGGAGCCGGTGTGAAGTTTTGTTGTTCTTCCGTTCTGGTGAGATCATCGCGACATGGACACCGGTGTCTCCCTGACCGCGGCCTCCGCGGCATCCGACGATGAAGGCGTGGACACGCTCACGATCGGCAAGCGCATCCGACAACTGCGCACGGCGCGCGGCATGACGCTCGACGAACTCGCCGCCGCGGTCGGTCGTGCGCCGAGTCAGATGTCGATGATCGAGACCGGGCGCCGCGAGGCGAAGCTCACGCTCCTGCAGGCCATCGCGCGGGCGCTCGGTACGGGCCTGGATGCCCTCCTGGACGCCGAGCCCCTCGACGAGCGCGCGTCGCTGGAGATCGCGGTCGAGCGCGCGATGCGCGGGTCGACGTTCCAGGCCCTCGGCATCACGCCGTTCCGCGTCGGCAAGTCGGTGCCCGACGAGGCGCTCGCCGCGATGCTCGCGCTCCAGGCCGAGATCGAGCGGCTCCGCGACGAGCGCTCCGCCACACCGGAGGAAGCGCGTCGCGCCAACGTGGCGCTCCGCCGCCTCATGCGCACGCAGGACAACCACTTCCCCGAGCTCGAGCGCACGGCATCCGAGATCCTCGCCGCCGTCGACCACCCCGGCGGCCCGCTCACCCAGCGCGCCGCGAGCGACATCGCCGCGTACCTCGGGTTCTCGCTGCACTACGTGCCCGACCTGCCGCAGACGACCCGCAGCATCGCCGACGTGAAGAACGGGCGGCTGTACCTCTCCACGCGCGTGGCCAAGGGCGACCCGCGTGCCGCGGTGCTGCAGGCGCTGTCGAGCCGCATGCTCGGGCACACCGAGCCGACGAGCTACGGCGAGTTCCTCCGCCAGCGGGTCGAGACGAACTACCTCGCCGGCGCTCTCCTCATCCCCGAATCCCATGCCGTTACGGCACTGACGGATGCGAAGGCCCGCCGAGCCCTCAGCATCGAGGACCTCCGCGACACGTACTCCGTGTCGTACGAGACGGCCGCGCACCGGTTCACGAATCTCGCGACGGTGCATCTCGGCATCCCGGTGCACTTCCTGAAGGTGCACGAGTCGGGGACGATCACGAAGGCGTACGAGAACGACGACGTGAACTTCCCGACGGACCGGCTGGGGTCGATCGAGGGGCAGATGTGCTGCCGCCGGTGGACGAGCCGCGTCGTCTTCGACGAGGACGACCGCTTCAACCCCTACTACCAGTACACCGACACCGGGAACGGAACCTACTGGTGCACCGCCCGCGTCGAGCAGTCGAGCGAGGGGGCGCACTCGGTGAGCGTGGGCGTGCGGTTCGACGACACGAAGTGGTTCCGCGGGCGCGACACCCCCAACCGCGGCGTCTCGCGGCACGCGGTCGAGGTGTGCTGCCGGCGTCCGCCCGCCGACCTCGAGGCGGCGTGGCGCGACAACGCCTGGCCCAACGTCCGCACGCCCCGGACCCTGCTCGCGACGCTGCCGACCGGCGCGTTCCCCGGCGTCGACACGACCGAGGTGTACGAGTTCCTCGAGGCCCACGCCCCGAGGTGACGGCCGGGGTGGCGGTCCGGCCGGTGCCGTGTCGTCGGGCCGGTGCCGTGTCGTCGTGCCGTGCCATGTCGTCGTGCGGAGTTCGTGGATGACACGCCGGTTCGGGATGCCGTGCGGCGGCGTGTCGTGGGAGAACTCCGCGCGACGGATCGGGGCCGAGCGAGGGCTTGCCAAAAAACCGCACAGATGTAAGGTTTTTGGAACCGAGCTCCGTCCCCCCGGAGCGCTTTCGATGAGGAGAGCCCGTTATGAAGCACACACGCTTGGCATCCACCGCGATCGCAGGACTCGTCGTGGGCGGTCTGGTCGCCGCCGCTCCGGCGACCGCCGCCCCGCCGGGCCCGCCTCCGCACTCCGGGGCTCCGATCGGCGCCGGCAGCGGCCCCGGCGCCCGTGAACTCGTGCGCTACGCCGAAGACACCTGGGCCTCGATGGTCGCGATGGCCCACCCCGCAACGGGCTTGCCCGACGACAACATCGGGGGAGACCTCGACCTGGACACGGCCTCCGGCTACACCTCGCCCACGAACATCGGCGGCTACCTCTGGTCGACCGTGACCGCACGCGACCTCGGCATCATCGACGCCGACGAGGCGCGCTCGCGCCTCACCGCGACCGTCTCGACCCTCGAACGCATGGAGCGCAACGAGGCCAGCGGCATGTACTACAACTGGTACGCCCCCGAGACCGGTGCGAAGCTCGAGGTCTTCCCGACGTCGGGCGAGGTCATCCATCCCTTCCTGAGCACCGTCGACAACGGGTGGCTCGCCGCGGCGCTGCGCATCGTGCGTGAGGCCGAGCCGACGCTCGCCGATCGCGCGGATGCGCTGTACGAGTCGATGGACTTCTCCGCGTTCTTCGACACCGCGGGAGCTCCCGGGCTGCCCGCCGGCACCAACCGCGGTGGATTCTGGGAAGAGCCTCCCGGTGACGGCTGCGCCGTCGAGGCGCCGATGTACAACGGTAGCGGCGAGCAGGCGTTCTACACCTGCCACCACTACGACACCACCGTGAGCGAGAGCCGCATCGCCACCTACCTCGGCATCGCGCAGGGCGGCATCCCCTCGACGGCCCTGTCCGGCACGCACCGCACGATGCCGGCGGGCTGCGACTGGGCGTGGCAGGAGCAGTTGCCGACCGGCGAGACCCGCACCTACGACGGCATCGAGGTGTACGAGGGCGTGTACTCGTACGACGGCATGTCGTTCGTGCCGAGCTGGGGAGGCAGCATGTTCGAGTCGCTCATGCCCGACCTCCTCGTGCCCGAAACCGAATGGGGTCCGCGGTCGTGGGCGTTGAACCACCCGATCACGGTCGAGGTGCAGAAGCGTCACGGGCTGGACGAGGCCGGATACGGGTACTGGGGCTTCTCGCCCGCCAGCAACCCGTTCGGCGGCTACAGCGAGTACGGCGTCGACATCGCCGGCATCCGTTCGGACGGCTACACCTCGGATGCCGAGAAGACAGACGTCGACATCGACCGCCCAGGTTGCGCGGAGGGGACGAACCCCGATCCGACCTTCGGCGACGGCGTCGTGACGCCGCACGCCGCTTTCCTCGCCCTGCCCTACGACCGCCCGGGAGTGCTGAAGAACCTCCGCGGTCTCGAGAAGAAGCTCGGCGCCTACGGTCCGGGCGGCTTTTACGACGCGGTCGCCGTGAAGAGTGACACCGTAGCCAAGCGCTATCTGTCTCTGGATCAGTCGATGATCATCGCGGCTGTCGGCAACGCTCTCACCGCCGACACCCTGAAGGACTACTTCGTCGACGACGAGATGGAGCAGCGTCTGCGGCCGGCGATGGAGCAGCAGGTCTTCGGGTCGTCGTGGGGTGGGCGCCGCCCCTGACCGAGTGGCACGTCGATGCCCGGTACCCTCGCGGGACCGGGCATCGGTGCGCGCGGGAGGGAACGGATGACGGACGAGGGGATGCCGCGCGCTTCGCGCGGGAGCTATCCGAAGGGGCAGCAGCGGCGCCAGCGGATCGTCGACGAAGCGGTGCTGGTCTTCGGGCGCTCCGGGGTGACCAGCGGCTCGCTGCGCGAGGTCGCCAAGCGTGTCGGGCTGACGCCTGCGGGCCTGCTCCACCACTTCGCCACCAAGGAGGAGCTCTTCGCCGAGGTGCTGCGACAGCGGGACGACCGCGTGCGCCGGGCGGCGGGCGACCCGCGCGAGCACACGCTGATCGAGCAGATGAGCAAGGTCGTGGCGTACAACGCCACGACGCGCGGCCTCACCTCGCTGTACACGGTGGTCGTCGCCGAGGCGAGCGACCCCGAGCATCCCGCCCACGCCGACTTCGCCGCCCGATACCGCGAAGGTGCGGCACGCGCCGCGGAACTGCTGCGCGCGGGCCAGGCAGCCGGCGAGGTGCGCCCCGACCTCGACCCGGAGCGCGCCGCGCGGCTGCTCAGCGCCGTGATGGACGGCCTCCAGCAGCAGTGGCTTCTCGACGACACCGTCGACATGTCGGCTCACTTCGCCGAGTTCGTGCGCGGGTACATCCAGCCACGGCCCTGAGTCCTGGCATCCGGGTCTCCAGCCGGCACCCGCACCGCTGTGCGGAGTGGGTGGGTGACACGCCGGTTGGGGGCGTCGTCGGGCGGCGTGTCGGGGCCGGACTCCGCGGGACGGCGCGTCACGCGCCCTTGCGGCCTGCGCCGGCTTCAGCGCACCGCGAGATGGAGCCCCCGGTCGAGCAGGCCGTGCAGAGCGAGTTCGACGGTCGGCCAGTCGTGGACCACCATCGCGTAGTCGAACCGCAGCGTGACGAAGCCCCACGCCGCGGCGTTCGCGTCGCGCACGAGGTCGCGGTGGCGATTTTCGGGGCTCGCATGATTCTGTACGCCGTCGACCTCGACGATCAGGCGCTCACCGAGCAGCAGGTCGACACGGCCGACGGACGTGAGGCGTTGTTGGGTGCGCACGCGGATGCCCCACCCACGCAAACGCCACCTGACCAGGGTCTCGAGGCCGCTTTCGGCATCGGCGCGCGCGAAAGCGATCGCCTCGCGCCCGAGGTCGTTGGTGTTCGCCGCGAGCCAGGTGAGGTCGGCTGCGCGGATCCGCCGCTGGTACAGCGCGGATTCGAGTGCGACGAGGAACTCCTCGACTCCGCAGCATCGGAGGATCTGTCGCAGAACCTCGCGAAGGAGTGGAGACCCGAATGCTCCCGAGCCGACGCGGTCCCAGTGGGGCACGACCTCGCCCGCCCGACAATGTCCGTCCGGGCGCAGCGCCACGTGGAGCGGTTCCGTCCCGGAAAGCACCCACAGCTTTTCGTGTCGCGCCGCGGAAATGCAGGCGGGCGCACCTCCGCAGTACGCCGCACGCCGCACGACATCGCAGGTACCGGCATCCGCATAGACGCCGCGCCGCAGACGCACGAGGCTGCCGCCGCGAACTGCCGCGTCGAGCGTTCGGCGCGACATTCCCGTCGTGAACAACTCCGTCCGTGTACGAATCTGGGCCCCTGGGATGCACATGGAACGACGATGTCGAACCCGACCCATCTGTCACCGTGTCCAGTCCTCGATCCGTGGATGCCAGCACAAGATCGACACCTGGGGAGAAGGGGTGGCCACCGGCAGCCCGGTCGTGCCGTCGTGCGGAGTTTGTGGCGGACACGCCGGTGCGGGATGCCAACACCCGGCGAGTCGTGGGAGAACTCCGCCGGACGGAGCGGACCGCCGCGGCCGGGTGCCCGTGCCCGGGCGGCTCCCGCCGGTCGGCCTCGACCTCGGGCCGGTGGCATCCGGGTTGTGCCTTCGTGCGGAGTTTGTGGGGAACACGCCGGGCAGGGATGCCGGGGCCCGGCGTGTCGTGGGAGAACCCCGCCGGACGGCCCAGGCCGCGGCGCCGGACGGCCCGGGCCGCGGCTGGCGCGGTGAGGGACGCCCCGGCCGCGCACATCACGGGCTTGCCCAGCAGAAGTTATGCGCTTAAACTTAGCGCGACCACCGCGCCCGATGTGGGGCGCCGTTCGAGGAGGAACACCATGAGAATGACCCGATGGAGCGCCGTCGCCGTCGTTGCGGCGGCCGCGATCGCGCTGACCGGGTGCGGACGCACCTCCGATTCCGGAGCCGGTGCCGACGAGGCGATCACGATCGGCGACGCCGCGGCCGAGGGCACGCTCACGATGTGGGCGATGGGTGCCGAAGGCGAAGCGCTGCCGGAATTCGTGAAGCAGTTCGAGGATGCCAACCCCGGCGTCACCGTCGAAGTCACCCCCGTGCCGTGGGATGCCGCGTACAGCAAGTTCCAGACGGCGATCGCCGGCGGCAACACGCCCGACCTCGCCATGGTGGGCTCCACGTGGATGGCCGACTTCGGCGATGCGCTGCAGACGGTGCCCACCGACCTCTCCACCGACGGGATGTTCCCGGGCTCGGTCGACTCGACGATGATCGACGACCGCGCGACGGGAGTGCCGTGGTACGTCGACACCCGGGTGCTCTACTACCGCACCGACATCGCCGCGCAGGCCGGCTGGAACCAGGCCCCCACCACGTGGGATGAGCTGAAGCAGATGGCCTCCGACATGCAGTCCCGGGGCGGCGCCGAGTACGGCATGCGCCTCCCCGCCGGCAACGACTCGTTCCAGGGCAACCTGTGGATGCCGTGGTCCAACGGCGCGGAGCTGGAGGACGGCTCGGCATGGACCCTCGACACCCCCGAGGCGGTCGAGGCGTTCGAGTACTACCAGAGCTTCTACGCCGACGGCGTGGCCAACCCCGCCGCGGACCGTTCGGCCGGCGCGCAGGAGGCGGACTTCGTCTCGGGCGCCACACCGATGCTCATCGACGGCCCCTTCCTCATCGGCGCGCTCGAGGAGTTGGGAGGCGAGGGCTTCAGCGACAAGTTCGCCACCGCCGTGCTGCCGGCCAAGGAATCCTCGACCTCGTTCAGCGGCGGTGCCAACCTGGCGGTCTTCGACAACTCCGACAACGCGACGAGCGCCTGGAAGCTCGTGCAGTGGCTCACCCAGCCCGACACGCAGGCCGCCTGGTACGAGGCGACCGGCGACCTGCCCTCGGTGCAGGATGCCTGGGAGTCCGAGGCCCTGGCTTCGTCCGAGACCCTCGCGGCCTTCGGAACGCAGTTGGAGACCGCGAAGTCGGTGCCGGCCACGACCACGTGGGTGCAGGTCGCCGCGGCCGGTGACGCGATGCTGGAGAAGATCCGCCTCGGCCAGCAGTCGCCGGCCGACGGTCTGAAGGAACTCCAGGCCACCGCCGACCAGCTGGGTCTGGGCTGAGGCCATGACACAGGCAGTCGTGGGCGCGACCGGACGGGCTCCGGCCCCCGGTCGCGCCCGCGCCGGCGGGGCGTCGAGCCGCCGTCGGCGCCAGGGATGGGTCGCGTGGGGCTTCGCGCTGCCGTTCGTCGCGGTGTTCGCGGTGTTCATGGTCGTGCCGATCGTGGGGTCGTTCGCGATGTCGTTCACCGACTTCACGGCCCGCGACATCCGCTCGCCGTTCGCGGTGAACTTCATCGGTCTCGACCAGTACCTGTCGGTCCTCGGCGACCCGGTGTTCCTCACCTCGCTCGGGGTGACGGCGACGTTCGTGGTGGTCGGGATCCCGGTGACCATGGCCGTCGCGCTCGCGCTGGCGCTGGCCTTGAACTCCAGCGGCGGACGCATCGTGTCGGTCCTGCGCGTGGGCTTCTACGCGCCCGTCGTGACGAGCATCGTCGCGGTCGCGGTGGTGTGGCGCTACATCCTGCAGCCCGACGGTCTGGTGAACTCGGCGCTGGCGGTCATCGGCATCCAGGGTCCGGACTGGCTGAACGACACCTCGACCGCCCTGCCGTCGCTCATCGCGATGGCGGTGTGGCGGAACGTCGGAACGCTCATGGTGATCTTCCTCGCGGGGCTGCAGGCAATCCCCACCGATGTCACGGAGGCCGCGCTGATGGACGGCGCGTCGCCGTGGCGGCGCTTGACCTCGGTCACGCTGCCGCTGCTGCGCCCGACCCTGCTGTTGGGTGCCGTGCTCATCTCGGTCGGGTTCCTCCAGTTCTTCGAGGAGGCGTTCGTGATGACGCAGGGCGGCCCGCTGAACTCCACCCTCTCGGTGGCCTACTACACGTTCAAGCAGTTCGGTTTCGGGCAGTACGGCACGGCATCCGCCGCCAGCTACCTGCTTTTCCTGGCGATCGCGCTGCTCAGCCTGCTGCAGTTCCGCCTGCTGCGCTCGAAGGATTGAGGGAGGATGCCATGACGCTCACCGCTCCCGCGGCCCCCGTGGCCGCCGCCGACACCGCGGAATCGCCGCGTCGGCGCCGTCGCCCGGAGAACCGTGTCACCCCGGGCCGCGCGCTCACTCTCACCGTGCTCATCGTGGGGCTCCTGGTGTGGATGCTCCCCTTCGCGTGGATGCTGCTGGGCTCGGTCAAGACGCAGCGCGAGATCCTGCAACGTCCGCCGACCTGGTGGCCGCAGGAGTTCACGTGGGAGAACTTCGCCGCGTGGTTCGGGCAGTTGAACTTCGGTCAGTTCTTCGGCAACAGCCTCGTGGTGGCGCTGCTCACCGTGGCGGGGAACCTCGTCTTCTGCTCGATGGTCGGCTACGCACTGGCGAAGATGGACTTCCCCGGCAAGAAGGCGCTGTTCGTGGTCGTCATGGTCACGCTCATGGTCCCGGGTGTCGTCACCTTCGTGCCGTTGTTCGTGATGGTGTCCTCGCTGGGCCTCGTCGACACCTATGCCGCGCTGATCCTGCCGTTCGTGACAACGCCGCTGGGGGTGTTCCTGATGCGGCAGTTCATGCT
This sequence comes from Microbacterium enclense, assembly GCF_004022425.1. Lineage (GTDB taxonomy): Bacteria > Actinomycetota > Actinomycetes > Actinomycetales > Microbacteriaceae > Microbacterium > Microbacterium enclense_A. The sequence continues at coordinate 31,993 of NZ_RBZY01000029.1, forward strand.
CGGCATCCCGGACCCCCTTCTCGAGGCCGCCCGCATCGACGGGGCCGGCGAGCTGCGGATCTTCGCGCGCATCGTGATGCCGCTGTGCGGACCTCCGCTGGCGACGCTCGGCATCCTGACGTTCCTGGCGTCGTGGAACAACTTCCTGTGGCCGCTCGTGGCGGCACAGACCGAGGGGAAGTACACGCTCCCGGTGGCCCTGTCGCTCTACTCCACGGGACAGAACGCGACGGACTACGGCCTGCTGCTGGCCGGTTCGGTGCTGGTGATCGCGCCGATCATCCTGCTGTTCGTCTTCCTTCAGCGGTACTTCATCCAGGGCATCGCCTCCACCGGCCTGAAGTGACCGGGGTCCGCTCCGCGCCCCCGCGGGCGACACCCCCGAGCCCCTCGAAAGGACTCCCATGACCTCCCCCCGCTTCCTCACGGCCCCCGACGGGACGCGCTTCCGCGACCTCAACGGCAACGGCGTGATGGACCCGTACGAAGACCCGCGCCGCAGCGCCGACGAGCGCACCGAGGACTTGCTCGGTCGCCTCAGCCTCGAGGAGAAGTGCGGCCTGATGTTCCAGACCGTCATCGAGGTGGGGGAGGAGGGCGAGCTGCTCGAGGCTCCGGGCAAGATCTCGAAATCGCCGACGACGGCGGTCGTGCGGGGCAAGAACATGACGCACTTCAACGTGCACGCCATCCGCACCGCGCGACAGGCGGCCACGTGGAACAACGCGCTGCAGGCGCTCGCCGAGACGACGCCGCACGGCATCCCGGTCACCATCAGCACCGATCCGCGCCACGCGTTCGTCGAGAACACCGGCGTCGGTTTCGCGGCGGGTCCGTTCTCGCAGTGGCCCGAGGGGCTCGGTCTCGCGGCCCTCGACGACGTCGAGACGGTGCGCGAATTCGCCGAGGTCGCCCGCCGCGAGTACGTCGCCGTCGGCATCCGTGCGGCGCTGCACCCCCAGATCGACCTCGCCACCGAGCCGCGGTGGGGGCGGCAGGCACAGACCCTCGGACAGGATGCCGCGCGCGTCGCGGAGTTCACCGCGGCGTACCTGCGCGGATTCCAGGGCGACGAGCTGGGACCCGACAGCGTCGCCTGCACGACGAAGCACTTCCCCGGCGGCGGACCGCAGCAGGGCGGCGAGGACGCGCACTTCCCGTACGGTCGCGAGCAGGTCTACCCCGGCGGCATGTTCGACTACCACCTCGAGCCGTTCCGCGAGGCGATCCGCCGCGGGACCGCCGGCATGATGCCCTACTACGGCATGCCGGTCGGCCTCGAGCTCGACGGGCGGCCGGTCGAGGAGGTCGGTTTCGGCTACAACAAGCAGATCGTCACCGGTCTGCTGCGCGAGACGCTCGGTTACGACGGTGTCGTCGTGACCGACTGGGAGCTCGTCAACGACAATCACGTCGGCGACCAGGTGCTGCCGGCTCGCGCGTGGGGTGTCGAGGAGCTGACGGCGAGCGAGCGCATGGAGAAGATCCTGGATGCCGGTGCCGACCAGTTCGGCGGAGAGGAGTGCGTCGAGATGCTCGTGGATCTCGTGCGCTCCGGCCGCGTCTCGGAGGAGCGCGTCGACGCGTCCGTCCGGCGCCTGCTGCGGGTGAAGTTCCAGCTCGGGCTGTTCGACGACCCCTACGTGGACGTGGACGAGGCCGAGCGCATCGTCGGAAACGCGGCGTTCCGCGAGCTGGGCGAGCGGGCGCAGGCGCGCTCGCTCACGGTGCTGGTGAACGAGGGCGACGTGCTGCCGCTGCGTCGCACCGGCACCGTGTACGTCGAGGGCTTCCGCGCCGGCGACGTCGCGGAGCTCGGTCGCGTGGTGTCCGACCCCGCCGAGGCCGATCTCGCCCTCGTGCGTATCGGTGCGCCGTTCGACCCGCGCGACGATCTCTTCCTCGAGGCGTGGTTCCACCAGGGGTCGCTCGACTTCGCGCCCGGACTCGTCTACCGGCTGCAGCAGATCGCGGCATCCTGCCCGCTCGTGCTCGTGGTCAACCTCGACCGCCCGGCCATCCTGACGCCGTTCGTCGGCCATGCCGCCGCGATCGTGGCCGACTACGGCAGCTCGGCGCGCGCCGTGCTCGACGGGCTCACCGGCCGTGTGGCACCCCGCGGACGCCTCCCGATCGAGATCCCCCGATCGATGGATGCCGTCCGCGCGTCGCGCGAGGATGTACCGTCGGACACCGGCGACCCCGTCTTCCCCGTGCACTTCGGGCTCGAGATGACGGGTGCGGAGGACGAGGCCGAGCCGATGAGGGGGTACGCGCACCGATGAGCGAAGCGGACGCGACACGTCGACCGACCGTGTACGACGTGGCGCAGGAGGCCCACGTCTCCATCGCCTCGGTGTCGTTCGCGTTCCGCCGTCCGGACAAGCTCAGCGACGCGACCCGGGAGCGCGTCCTCGCGGCCGCACGCCGGCTGGGATACGCCCCCAGCGCAGCCGCCCGCGGCCTCGCGCACGGTCGCACCGGGACCCTGGGCCTGCACGCGTTCGACCTGCTGCTCGAACGAGCGGACCCGCTCGCGCAGGCGCAGCCGCTGACGGGCCTGTCGACGCCTCGACTGGGTGCCGGCGGAGTCATCCCGTGGAACGAGACGGACGACGACGTGCTCTCCGACCCGCGGGCGTTCCCGCTGTACGTCGACGAGGTGCAGCGCGGTTTCGAACTGGAGTGCTGGGCGCTGGGGCGCCCCGTGATGCTGAGCAGCGGCGCCGACACGGACGTATCGGTGGCCGACACCGCCGGCCGCGTCGACGGACTGGCGATCTTCCCGTCCCCCCAGACGGCCCCGGCTCTGGCGCGGTACGCGCCGACGATCCCGATCGTGCTGTTCAGCGCGGCCCCCGACGACGATCAGCATCACCGCGTCCGCGTGGACAACGCCGCGGGCGTGCGCGCGCTCGCCGACCACCTGTCGACCGCTCACGGCATCCGCGACGTCGCCTTCGTCGGGCGCCCCGAGGCCTCCGACACCGCCGAGCGCCTGGACGGTCTCCGCGCGGCCGCGGACGACCTCGGCATGAGGCTCCGTCCGGAGATCGTGGATGCCACCGTCCGAGGCGAAGACGAGCTGGTCGCCCAGCTGCGCGCTCTCATCGCCGGGGGACGGCTGCCGCAAGCCCTGGTGTGCGCGACCGATCAGCACGCCTTCGCGGTGCTGGACGCGCTCGCCGCCGAGGGGGTGCGGGTGCCGGAGGACGTGGTCGTCACCGGGTTCGACGGCACCCTCGCGGCGCGGTTGAGCTCTCCGACGCTCACCACCGTCCGCCAACCGATGGAGGCGATGGGACGCGCCGCGGCTCGGATCCTCGCGGGAGTGGCGGGTCCTGCCGACCGCCCCTTCGACGTGGTCTTCGAGCCGCGGCTGGTGGTGCGCCGCAGCTGCGGCTGCTGATCGCGCCGTCGTGCGCGCCGTCGCTCCTACCGTCGTGCGGAGTTCCGGGATGACACGACGGTTCGGGGCCCCGGTGGCTGCGTGTCGGCCGAAGACTCCGCAGGACGGCCCGGGCCGGATGCCGGGATTCAGGCCGACTGCACCCGCAGCGCGGTCCACAGCTCGGCGCGGGTCGCGAACGACGACAGGTCGCGGTCGAGGAGGCGTTCGGCCAGGGCCAGGCGCGTGCGCACGGTGTGACGGTGGACGCCGAGGGCCTGGGCGGTCACTTCGTGCGAGCAGTCGTTGTCGAGCCACGCGCGCAGGGTCTCGACGAGGCGGGACCCCTCGGTAGCGTCGTGCGCGGTCAGCGGCGCGAGTTCGGCGGCGGCGAGGCTCGGGGCCTCGGGCCCGAGGGCGGAGAGGACGCCGGATGCCGCGACCTCTCGGAACGTCGTCACGGCCTCGCCCCCGCGGTCCCTCGCCACCCGTGCCTGTTCCAGTGCCGCGGCGAAGCGGTCGTAGGCGGCGGGATCGGACACGCCGATCCGTGCCCCGAAACGGCCGGCCGCCTCGTCGAGGGCCTGACGATCGTCGGCCGGTACGACGATCACGAGGCCGTCGTCGGCCCGGCCGAAGAACACGGCGCCGCGGCGCTCCTCCGCGCGGAGTTCGAGCAGTTCGGCGAGGCCGTCGCTGCGGGCACCGGCGGCATCGGTGAGGGCGACGGCGATCGGCGGCGTCGGCAGAGGGCCCCACGCGTCGCGGGCGATGCGGCGCGCGAGCGTCGGGTCGTCGGTGAGGAGCGATTGCACGAGCCCCGCCCGCAGCGCGCCGCGGGCCCGGCTGAGTCCCTGGTGCTGTTCGAACGCGAGACCCGCCATCGCGATGACGGCGGTGACGACGCCGCGCCCCTCCTGGTCGAGCTCACCGGCCGCGATGGCGATGACGCCCCGGAGGTGGCCGCCGCGGCCCAGGGTCTGCAGGGTGAACGGACGATCCAAGATCCGCAGCGCCGACGCCGCCCGTGCGCCTCGGCGGAGGACCGCGGCCACCTCGTTCCCGAGCGACGCCGAGGTCTTGGCATCCAGGTCCCCGCTCGGGTGTTCGCGGGTCAGTTCACCGGCCCCGTCGTAGAGCCCCACCCACGTGCCCAGCTGCCGCGCGAGCTCGGCGAGGGTCGCGCCCAGTCCGTCGGGACGCAGCGCCGCCAGCGCGATCGCGCGCTGCGCGGAGAGCGCCCACGTGCGTCGGGCGAAGGCCTCGGCGGCGATCGCTTCGGCATTGGCCCGTGCGACGGCGATGAACGGCGTGCGGTACGGCACCTCGAACAGCGGGAGCCCGGCGTCGCGGCACGCGCCGGCGAGTTCGGGAGGGATGCCATCGCGCACGACTTCCGTGCCGAACCCGAGGCCCGCGACCCCCCGCGCCGTCAGTCGCTGCACGTAATCGGGAGCCGATGTCGCCCCGGGGCCCTGGAACTGCGTGCCGGTGGTCAGTAGCACCTGACCGTCGGAGAGGAACGGCGTCGGGTCGGCGAGATCGCTGCTGTGCACCCACCGCACCGGGCGGTCGAGCGCGGCCGGCGCGCCGTGTTCGAGGCGCAGGTGGAGATCGGGTCGGCGCAGCAGTGCGCCCAGTGTGGGGGTGTCGGTGGCATCCATGGGTCTCCGGCGGAATCCGCTGTACTTTTCGTACAGCCGAGTATCGAGAATGTACAGCAGGGAGGGTATCGGGCGGCGGCACGGTTCCCTACGCTCCCGAACATGACCGCACCGCACACCGTCACCGCGCCCCCCGTCGGCGGACCCTCGCTCCCGCAGGAGCGCCGCCTGGTCACGAGCATCCCCGGCCCGCGCTCGCAGGAGCTCCTCGACCGCAAGGCCGCCGCCGTCTCCGCCGGTGTCGGGCATACGGTCCCCATCCACGCCGTCGCGGCCGGCGGGGGAGTGGTCGTCGACGCCGACGGCAACTCGCTCATCGACCTGGGTTCCGGCATCGCCGTGACGAGCGTCGGCAACGCCCACCCGGCCGTCGTGGCCGCCGTGCAGGAGCAGGTCGCGGCCTTCACGCACACATGCTTCATGGTCTCGCCGTACGACTCGTACGTCTCGGTGGCCGAGGCGCTCAACCGCCTCACGCCCGGCGACCACGAGAAGAAGAGCGCGCTGTTCAACTCCGGCGCCGAGGCCGTCGAGAACGCGATCAAGATCGCCCGCAAGCACACCGGACGCCAGGCCGTCGTCGCCTTCGACCACGCCTACCACGGTCGCACCAACCTCACGATGGCGCTGACGGCGAAGAACATGCCGTACAAGAGCGGTTTCGGCCCGTTCGCGTCCGAGGTCTACCGCGCCCCGCTGTCGTACCCCTACCGCGACGGTCTGTCCGGTCCCGAGGCGGCGGCCAAAGCCATCTCGCTCATCGAGAAGCAGGTCGGGGCCGAGAACCTCGCCGCGGTCATCATCGAGCCGATCCAGGGCGAGGGCGGCTTCATCGTCCCCGCCGACGGCTTCCTTCCGGCGCTGGTCGAGTGGTGCCGTGCCAACGGCGTCGTGTTCATCGCCGACGAGGTGCAGTCCGGCTTCGCCCGCACCGGCGCGATGTTCGCGTCCGAGCTGTTCGGTATTGTGCCCGACCTCGTCACCACCGCGAAGGGCATCGCCGGCGGCCTTCCGCTCGCGGCCGTCACGGGTCGAGCGGAGATGATGGATGCCACCCACACGGGCGGCCTCGGCGGAACGTACGGCGGCAACCCGATCGCGTGCGCCGCCGCTCTGGCATCCATCGACGCGTTCGAGAACGACGGCCTCATCGAGCGTGCGCGGGCGATCGGCGAGGTGGTGAAGGGACGCCTGCACGCGCTGCAGCAGAGCGACCCGCGTATCGGCGACGTCCGCGGCCACGGCGCGATGATCGCGGCCGAGTTCGTCGACCCGGCCACCGGCGCCCCCGACGCCGCGCTCACCGCGGCCGTGGCGAAGGCCGCGATCGCCGAGGGCGTCATCGTGCTCACGTGCGGGACGTACGGCAACGTCATCCGGTTCCTCCCGCCCCTGTCCATCGGCGACGACCTTCTGCACGAGGGCCTCGACGTCGTGGCCGGAGCACTCGCACGCCACTGAGCACCCCGACCCGAGGGGGCGGCAATCGACCCGAACGAGCCGCCCCCTCGTCCGCATCATCCCGGGTCACCTCGCAGGGGACATTGCAGAGAGAGAAGATTTCATGGACGAGATCACGCGTGACGTCGTCGTCATCGGTGCGGGGGCCGCGGGCCTGACCGCCGCGAACGACCTGCGCAAGGCCGGTCTGTCGGTCGTCGTGCTGGAGGCGCGAGACCGCGTCGGCGGGCGCCTGTGGACCGACGTCGTCGACGGGGCCATGCTGGAGCTCGGCGGCCAGTGGGTCTCGCCCGACCAGGAAGCGCTCATCGACACCGTCGCCGACCTGGGTCTGTCGACCTACAGCCGCTACCGCGAGGGCGACAGCGTCTACGTCGGCCCCGACGGCGTCGCGAAGCGCTTCACGGGCGAGATGTTCCCGGTCGCGCCCGAGACGGAGAGGATCATCGACGACATCACGGCTCGCCTGGATGCCATGGTCGCGGAGATCGACCCGGACAAGCCGTGGGAGCACCCGAACGCCGCCGAGTGGGACAAGATCTCGTGGGATGCCTGGCTCCGCCAGCAGACCGACGACGACGAGGCCGTCCGCAACCTCGCGTTCGCCACCGGCTCGGCGATGCTGACCAAGCCGACGCACACGTTCTCGCTGCTGCAGTCGCTGCTCATGGCGGCATCCGCCGGGTCGTATTCGCACCTGGTCGACGCCGACTTCATCCTCGACAAGCGCGTTGTGGGGGGCCTGCAGCAGGTGCCCGAGCTGCTCGCCGAGCGGCTCGGCGACGACGTGCTGCTGAACCAGCCGGTGCGCCGCATCATCTGGGGCCCGGATTCCGTGGCACCGGACCGGGGGGCGGATGCGGTGACGGGGCGCCGCGTCGACGAGCTGCGTGCGTTGACGGCGCGGGTCGAGGCCGCGAAGACCTCCTCGTCGGGTGTCACCGTGATCGCCGACGGCGTCACCGTCCGCGCGCGCTTCGCGATCCTGGCGCTGGCTCCGGTGCTGTACCCGCGTATCTCCTTCGAGCCGCCGCTGCCGCGCCTCCAGCACCAGATGCACCAGCACATCTCCATGGGCTTCGTAATCAAGGTGCACGCGGTCTACGACCGCCCGTTCTGGCGCGAGCAGGGATTGTCCGGCACGGCGTTCAGCCCGTACGAGCTGTCGCACGAGGCGTACGACAACACCAACCACGGTGACGAACGCGGCACCCTGGTCGGTTTCGTCTCGGACCAGAACGCCGACGACCTGTTCCGCGTGAGCGCCGAGGAGCGCAAGGAGCGCATCCTCGAGTCGCTGTCGCACTACTACGGACCCGAGGCGAAGAACCCGGTCGTCTATTACGAGAGCGACTGGGGCACCGAGGAATGGACGCGCGGCGCATACGCCGCGAGTTTCGACCTCGGCGGCCTGCAGCGCTACGGCGCCGATCTGCGCGAGCCCGTCGGTCCCCTTCATCTCGCGTGCAGCGACATGGCCGGCGCCGGCTACCAGCACGTGGACGGCGCCATCCGCCAGGGGCACCGCGCCGCCGACGAGATCCTCGAACGGGTCCGCGGATGACCGCCCCGGTGGTCGTCGGCTACACCGCGACCGACACCGGCGCCGACGCCCTGGCTCTCGGCATCCGGGTCGCCCGGGCGATCGGGGCCCCGCTCGAGGTCGTCTTGGTCCTGCCCGACGACGCGCGCAGCGTCATCACCCCTCCGGACGCCGCCTACGCGCGCCTGGTCGCCGAGCAGGCGGAGCGCTGGCTCGGTGAGGCGGTCGTCACGATCCGGGATGCCGTGCCCCACCGCGAGCACGTCCGGCACGCCGATTCGTTCGCCGAGGGCCTGGTGGCGTTCGCCGACGAGGTCGGGGCGGGGTACATCGTCGTCGGCGCGGCCAACGGCGGCCTGCGCGGCCGCCACCGGCTCGGGACCGTCGCATCGGAACTGCTGCACTCCTCCGACGTGCCCGTGGTGCTGGCGCCCGAGGGGTCGCGACGGGTGGATCCCGCCGTCGGCATCAGCCGCATCACGGCGGCGATCGGCAGCCGACCCGGAGCCGACGTGCTGCGCGAGGAGAGCATCGCGCTGTCGGCCGCGGCATCCGTCCCCCTGCGTCTGCTGTCCCTCGTCACCGTCGACCTTCCCCCGGGCCTCGAGACCGGTGCCATCCGCATCGCGGGAGCCCGGCACGCCGAGGAGGTGCTCGCACAGGCCCGCATCGAACTGCCCACCGACGTCGCGGCCGAGGTGGTCGTCGCCGACGGCGACAGCATCGAAGAGGCCGTGCGCGACCTCTCCTGGGATCCCGCCGAGCTCGTCGTGGTCGGCAGCAGCCGTCTCGCGCAGCCGCGCCGCCTGTTCCTCGGTTCGACCGCGGCGAAGATGCTGCACGAACTACCCGTCCCGCTCGTCGTCGTGCCACGCAGTCGTGCCGACGTCTCGTCTCCGGAAGGATCGCGGCCATGACCGCTCCCGCACCCACCACCGGCAGCGACGCCGGCGGACTGTCGAAGAAGGGGTTGAGCGCCGGCACGATCGGCCTGCTCGGCGCCGTCGTCATCGGCATCTCCTGCATCGCGCCGGCCTATACGTTCACCGCCGCCATCGGCCCCACCGTCGGGGCCGTCGGGGTGCAGGTACCGGCGATCATCCTCGTCGGCTTCATCCCGATGCTGCTCGTCGCCTTCGGCTACCGCGAGCTCAACAACCGCATGCCCGACTCGGGCACGTCCTTCACGTGGGCCGCGCGCGCGTTCGGTCCCTGGATCGGCTGGATGGCCGGCTGGGGCCTGATCGCCGCGACCGTCATCGTGCTGTCCAACCTGGCCGGCATCGCAGTCGACTTCCTCTTCCTCCTGATCTCGCAGCTCACCGGCCAGCCCGGCGTCGCCGATCTGGCATCCAACCTCCCCATCAACATCGCGGTCTGTCTGCTGTTCGTCCTCGGGGCGACGGTGGTGTCGTATCGCGACATGCAGACGACGCAGAAGCTGCAGTACGTTCTCGTCGGCTTCCAGGTGGTCGTGCTCGTGATCTTCGCCGTCGTGGCGATCGCGCACGTCCTGCGGGGGGATGCCTTCGACGCGACGCCGTTCGACTGGGCGTGGTTCAACCCGTTCGCGGTGTCGACGTTCAGCGCCTTCGCCGCGGGTGTGTCGCTGTCGATCTTCATCTTCTGGGGCTGGGACGTCACCCTCACGATGAACGAGGAGACCAAGGATCCCGAGAAGACACCGGGGCGCGCGGCGACCATCACGGTCGTCACGATCGTGTCGCTGTACCTGCTGCTGGCGGTGTCGATGATCATGTTCGCCGGCATCGGCGACGGGGAGTTCGGCTTGGGCAACCCCGACATCCAGGACAACGCGTTCTTCGCGCTCGCCGGTCCCATCCTCGGGCCCTTCGCGGCGTTCGTGTCGCTCGCGGTGCTCACCAGCTCGGCATCCTCGCTGCAGTCCACCTTCGTCGGTCCCGCCCGGACGCTCCTCGCGATGGGCCACTACGGGGCTCTGCCGCCGAAGTTCGCGGCGGTGAGCCCGCGGTTCTTCACTCCGGGCTACGCCACGATCGTCTCCGCGATCGTCGCGGCCGGGTTCTACGCGGTGATGCGCGTCGTGAGCGTGAACGTGCTCTCCGACACGATCCTGACCCTCGGCATCATGATCTGCTTCTACTACGGCCTGACCGCGTTCGCGTGCGTCTGGTACTTCCGCAAGCAGTGGTTCGACTCCGCACGGAACGTGTTCTTCACCCTGCTGTTCCCGCTCGTCGGCGGGGTCATCCTCGCGGTGATCTTCGTCACCACGCTGATCGACAGCATGAACCCCGAGTACGGCAGCGGATCGGAGATCGGCGGGGTCGGGCTGGTGTTCGTCCTCGGCGTCACCATCATCGTCCTGGGGGCGGTCATCATGGTGGTGCAGTACTTCCGCCGACCGGCGTTCTTCCGCGGTGAGACCCTCGCCATCGACGCTCCGCCGAGCGCCCGCCGCGCCCGCCGCTCGGCCCTTTGACCATCGATCACGACACCACCACGGGAGCACACATGAGTGACTACGCCGTCGTCAACCCCGCCACGGGGGAGACCCTCGCCGAATACGACACCCTGTCCGACGCGGGTGTCGAGGCCGCCCTCGCCGCCGCTCACGACGGTTTCCGTGCGTGGTCGCGGACCGCGCCCGAGCAGCGCGCCGCGGCCCTGCGCCGGGTGGCGGAGCTGCACCGCGAGCGCCGCGACGACCTCGCCGCGATCATCGTGCGCGAGATGGGCAAGCCCCTGGAGGCCGCCCTCGGCGAGGTCGATTTCGCCGCCGACATCACGGAGTACTACGCCGACAACATCGAGCGGATCACCGGGGACACCCCGATCGACATCCTCGGCGAAGGCACCGCCGTGATCCGCCGCTCGGCCCTCGGTCCGCTGCTGGGCATCATGCCGTGGAACTTCCCGTACTACCAGGTCGCCCGCTTCGCCGCCCCGAACCTGGCGGTGGGCAACAGCATCCTGCTCAAGCACGCGCCGCAGTGCCCCGAGTCCGCCGAGGCCCTGCAGCTGATCTACCGCGACGCGGGGCTGCCCGAGGGCGCGTACGTCAACGTCCGCGTCACGAACGACCAGGCGGCCACGATCATCGCCGACCCGCGCGTGCAGGGCGTCTCGGTCACGGGCTCGGAGCGCGCCGGTGCGGCGGTCGCCGAGATCGCCGGCCGCAACCTCAAGAAGGTGGCCCTGGAGCTGGGTGGATCCGATCCCTTCATCCTGCTCTCCACCGACGACCTCGACGCCGCCGTGCAGGCGGCGGTGGACGCGCGCCTCGACAACAACGGGCAGTCCTGCAACGGTGCCAAGCGGTTCCTCGTCGTCGACGAACTGTACGACGCGTTCCTCGCGAAGTTCAGCGCAGCGCTCGGCGAGGCGAAGGTCGGCGACCCCTTCGCCGACGACACCGTGCTCGGGCCCCTGTCGTCCCTGACCGCCGCTGAGCGCCTCGACGATCAGGTGCAGCGCGCCGTGGCCCAGGGCGCGACGCTGGAGGTCGGCGGAACCCGCGACGGGGCGTTCTACCCCGGCACCGTGCTGACCGGCGTCACCAGTGACATGGACGCCTACCGCGAGGAGTTCTTCGGCCCGGTCGCGACGGTCTACCGCGTGTCGGGAGAGGACGAGGCGGTCGCGATCGCCAACGACACGGGCTTCGGTCTCGGCTCCTACGTCTTCACGACGGATGCCGCGCAGGCCGAGCGCATCGCCGACCGCATCGAGGCAGGCATGGTCTACGTCAACCTCGTGCTCGCCGATTCGCCCGAGCTGCCGTTCGGCGGCGTGAAGCGCAGCGGCACCGGGCGCGAGCTCGGGCTTCTCGCGGCAGACGAGTTCGTGAACAAGAAGCTGATCCGCACGGCCTGAGACCCGCGATGTCCCCCGGCGCGGTTCGCCACGTCGGGGGACATGGCATAGACTGGGGAGTGCAGTCGAAATCTGCATTCTTTCGCCGTGCCCCGCGCACAGGCGGCATCCCTCCCCGAGAGATTCCTGGCGAAAGCATGTCGGTTTCGCATCCCGGGCCCTCCCAGGGGGCCTTAGGGCGGTAGCTCAATTGGCAGAGCAGCGGTCTCCAAAACCGCAGGTTGCAGGTTCGATTCCTGTCCGCCCTGCGCACAGCACACGCTGGCAACCGAGAAGCGACCTAGGTGGTTCGATGACGCAGGACGAGGCGAAGGGCGAGATCGTCGCAGAACGCGGCGCGCCCCGTGAGAAGAAGCTGAACTTCTTCGCGCGGATCGCTCTTTTCATCCGTCAGGTCATTGCGGAACTCCGCAAGGTCGTCACGCCGACGCGGCAGGAACTGCTCAAGTTCACCGCCGTGGTCCTCGGATTCGTCGTCGTGATGATGGCGCTCGTGTACGGCCTCGACGTGTTGTTCGTGTGGCTGACGAGCGCCGTGTTCGGCATCCCCGGCGCCTGACCGTCGCCGGAACCGGCGCTTCGGCGGACGCGCGGCCCCCACGAGCGGCCGCCTAGAACGGAAGAGATCACCAGTGTCTGAAAGATATGTCGACGACGCCGATTGGGCGCCCACGGCCGAGCAGTCCAGCGAGGACGACGAAGCCCAGGAGGGTGGCGTCCTGGCCTCCCAGGAGCGCGCCTCCGACGCGGCCGAGCACACGGCCATCCACATCGTCGACGACGAGAACGACGACACCGCCGACGACCTCGGCGACATCGACATCACCGACCCGGAGGCGGACGCCATCGTGAACGACGCGCTCGAGATCGACGAGGCCAGCGAGGCCGAAGCCGCCGCCGAGGTGCTCAACGACTCGCTCGCGGAAGAAGCGGAAGAAGAGGCCGCGGAAGCCGCCGACGAGGTCACCCCCTACGACGGTCCCGACATCAACGGCGAGCCCGACGCACCCGTGCTCGACGAGGACTTCGTCGACGAGGTTGCCGGTGCCGAGAGCGTCGTCGACGAGGTCGAGGCATCCATCTCTCCCGCCGATGCCGCTGAGGCACCCGTCGATGAGGATGCCGCCGACGACGAGGACCTCGACCCGTACGAGGCGTTCCGTTCCGAGCTGCGGTCGCTCCCCGGCAAGTGGTACGTCATCCACTCGTACGCCGGGTTCGAGCGCAAGGTGAAGGCCAACATCGAGCAGCGCAAGTCGACGCTCGAGGTCGAGGACGACATCTACCAGGTCGAGGTCCCCATGGAGGACGTCGTCGAGATCAAGAACGGCCAGCGCAAGATGGTCACGCGCGTGCGCATCCCCGGGTACGTGCTGGTTCGCATGGACCTCAACGAGGACACCTGGTCGGTCGTGCGCCACACCCCGGGTGTCACCGGCTTCGTGGGCAACGCCCACAACCCCACGCCGCTGCGCTTCGACGAGGCGTTCAACATGCTGAAGAGCCTCGTCGAGGTCAAGGAATCCGCCCCGGCCAAGGGCGGCGCCGCCAAGGGTGCTCCCGTCGCCCAGCGCGTCATCCCCGCCGAGGTCGACTTCGAGGCCGGCGAGACCATCACGATCAAGGAGGGTTCGTTCGCGGGCCTGCCCGGAACGATCAGCGAGATCAAGCCCGAGAGCGGCAAGCTCACGGTGCTGGTGTCGCTCTTCGAGCGCGAGACCCCCGTCGAGCTGTCGTTCGACCAGGTCACCAAGATGCTCTGACGCCCCGCGCGTCTGTGCGAACGCCCCGCCCGGCCTGTGCCGGCGGGGCGTTCACCGTTTGGGGCGCCGACGCCTGGCGTCGATAAACGCTGATCCTCCCCAGAAACGCTGCCTTGCAGCGAGTCTCGCGAGGATCAGCGTTTATCGAGGGGGGAGGGAGGCATGGAACGGGGATTGCGTGCCAACGCAGCAAGATTGATCGGGTCGGGGGCGTTGGTGGGGGAGAGACCTGCGGCGGTGAGGGAGTCGCGGAGGCCGGTGACGCTCATCGTCGCGGCGTAATCCCATCGGGCGATTCTCCAGCCCGCTCGTCGCAGCGCGTCTTCGCGCCGCTTCTCGTCGCGCACCGCGTGAGCCGACCCGGCCGGGTCCTCGGCCCGGTACTTCACCCACCCGTCGGACTCGCCGATCACGCGTTGGTCGGGCCAGCAGAAGTCGGAACGGTAGAGCCGCCCCTCAACCCGGTGCTCATGCTGCAATTCCGGTGTGGGGAAGCCGCACCATTCGATGACGGCCCGGCTCAAGGATTCCCCGACTGACTCTGCGAAGGCCGTGGCACGCGACAGAGACCACTCCGCTCGGCGTCGACCACGCGGGTTCCGTTGGCGCTCGAGAAGTGCGTGCAACTCCGCCTTCGTGACGCCGAGCGCGCGTACCGCGGCGTCTACGACCGCTAGACCGAAGGCGGGAGGCAAGGCTCGCGCGAGGTCGACCACGGTGTCGGCGACCGTCGTGAGGTGGATGCCGTTGGCATCCTGTGACCGTCGAGCGTCTGCGCTCGTGTGCACGCGCACGTCGCCGTATGCCAGGGACCGCGAACGTCTTCCGTCGAAGACGTGCAGGTGTCGGGGGTGGCCGAAGAGTGGGAGGCCCATCAGGGCTGCCGCTGACTCGTGAGAGAACACAGCGTCCGGTCGGACCAAATGGAAAGCGTGGATCCGGAGGAGATAGCGGTCCCACTCCGAGAGGTCGCTCCAGAGATTCCGCGGCGTGTAGATCCCCGGGCGAACGCGGTGGAGCTCGGCATCCATCGACGGATGAGCCCCGAGAAGTAGGGCGCTGCCGGCCGCGATCAGCGGTGCAGGTGCTCCGCGGAGCGGTAGGGCGCTGGCGTTCATCCTCCCGAGCGTGCCAGGGCCGGGCACGTTGGTTCGCCGCCTGTGGACAACGCGGCGTTACCGTCCGCGATAAACGCCGATCCTCTCGAGACACTCCGCGTCGCAGCGTGTCTCGGGAGAATCGGCGTTTATCGCAAACAGGCGGCAGACGCGGGGCGGGGAGGGGAGGGCGGACACCGGGATGCCGGGACATCGCGTATGATGGGGAGGTTGCTCGTGCATCGTGCGAGCGCGACCGCTGTCCGGAACGGCCGGATGTGCGGGAGAGAGGGAGCCGCGAGGCCCCCGCTCGAGAGAGGAAAAGGATATGGCACCCAAGAAGAAGGTGACCGGCCTGATCAAGCTCCAGATCAAGGCGGGTGCGGCCAACCCCGCGCCGCCGATCGGTCCGGCGCTCGGTCAGCACGGCGTCAACATCATGGAGTTCTGCAAGGCGTACAACGCGGCGACCGAAGCCCAGCGTGGCAACGTCATCCCCGTCGAGATCACCGTCTACGAGGACCGCAGCTTCACGTTCATCCTGAAGACGCCCCCCGCCGCGGAGCTCATCAAGAAGGCCGCCGGTCTCGCCAAGGGCTCGTCGACGCCCCACACGGTCAAGGTGGGCAAGCTCACCAAGGACCAGGTTCGCGAGATCGCAACGACCAAGCAGCCCGACCTGAACGCGAACGACATCGAGGCCGCGGCCAAGATCATCGCCGGCACCGCCCGTTCCATGGGCATCACGGTCGAGGACTGAGGGAGATAATCATGGCTACCAAGTCCAAGGCATACCGGGCCGCCGCCGAGAAGGTCGCGCCCGACACGTTCTACACCCCGACCGAGGCCGTCGCCCTCGCGAAGGAGACCGGCTCCGCGAAGTTCGACTCGACCGTCGAGGTCGCGCTGAAGCTCTCCGTCGACCCGCGCAAGGCCGACCAGATGGTCCGCGGCACGGTCATCCTGCCCCACGGCACGGGTAAGACCGCGCGCGTCATCGTCTTCGCCAACGGCCCCGCGGCCGAGGCCGCCCTGGCCGCCGGTGCCGACGAGGTCGGCGGCGCCGAGCTCATCGAGAAGGTCGCCGGCGGATACACCGCGTTCGACGCGGCCGTCGCCACGCCCGAGCTCATGGGCCAGGTCGGTCGCCTCGGTAAGGTCCTCGGACCCCGCGGCCTCATGCCGAACCCCAAGACCGGCACCGTGACCCCCAACCCGGCCAAGGCCGTCGAGGAGATCAAGGGCGGAAAGATCGAGTTCCGCGTCGACAAGCACGCCAACGTGCACTTCGTCGTCGGCAAGGCCTCGTTCTCGGCCGAGCAGCTCGACGAGAACCTGAAGGCCGCGCTCGAGGAGATCGTCCGCCTCAAGCCGTCCAGCTCGAAGGGCCGTTACATCCAGAAGGGCGCCGTCTCGACCACGTTCGGTCCCGGCATCCCGCTGGACGTCAACGCCATCGTCTGACGCACCCCGCCGAAAGCCCCGTCGCGCCTCGTGCCGGCGGGGTTTTCGCGTGCAGCCGCGCCCGCGCTCACATCACGCGGGCTCACGCCCCCGGGTGCACGGACGTGCAACACGGCGTCATCCGGGAAGAGTGCCGCCCGGATCCGTGTTCAGCTGGAGGGCGCGCACCGCGCCTCGCCCCCCCCC